>JAWLDD010000073.1:0-9412 GCA_041686815.1 Candidatus Atribacteria bacterium
GGATCCTATGCAGTAACAAGGTCAGGGTTTTCGAAAACTAATCTATATGCGAGCAAATCAAACTTTCTTGGCCATAGATTAAAACCAAACTCTCGAACGGTATTTTCATTAGTGAATGATGTTCCTATCATCAATAAAAACGGTATTAAGCACGCTATTGCCAGTAAAGTTATAAAAACGTAGGCGAAGCTTCTTACAAAATAACTGGTGGAATCTAGTCTTATGGTGTTTCTAGCCATTTTATCATCCTCCTACCTAGAATAATGAATACTCAGGTTCTATCTTCCTGATCAGCCAATTGCAGAAAACGACCAATGCAAATCCGAATACTGATTGATATAGACTAACAGCGGAGCTTTGAGAGAAATTGAAGTTAATCATTAATGACCGGAAAACAAAGGTTTCTATAATATCCGTTGTCGGTAAGAGTATTGAATTGTTGCCTACAAGATTATAGAATAAGCCAAAATTGCCTTTTAGCACTCCGCCTAATGAGAAAAGTAATAGTATTACAAAGGTAGGTTTTAACCAGGGGAGAATGATATATCTTATCCTTTGAAAGGCGTTTACACCATCTATTGATGCTGCTTCAACTACTTCTGAGTCAATACTTGTTATTTGAGCGAAGTATACAATAGAACCATAGCCCATGCCCTGCCATAGGTTTGTAAGTATAATGATGAATGGCCATGCCATAGGCGTTGAATAAGCCTGTACCGGCTCAAGATTAAAGCTTTTAAGCAGGACATTTAGAAAACCGTAATCATAATTTAGTATGTTGTATACCAATAGGCCTACAATTACCGCAGATATGAAGTAAGGTAGAAACATGATGGTTTGGGTTACTTTTTTAAACTTCGTACTGGATACCTCGTTTAATAATACAGCTATAAGTATCTGTAGACAGTTTCCTAACAAGATAAAAGCTAAATTATATAGCACAGTATTAATGGTGATTTTAGCTAGCTGTCCTGATTGGATAAGAAATCTAAAGTTTTCCAGCCCTACAAAAGGACTTTTAAAAATACCCTCTGCATAATTATATTTGATAAATGCTAGATAGACTCCTGGCATAGGGATGTAGCTAAAGACTAGAAAAAACAATATTACTGGAAGCGTCATTAGTAATAGGGTTTTGTTCTTCTTTACCTTTTTTAAAAACGATGTCTTGGTATTTCCTTTCTTTATAGATGGGTTTGGATCAATGGTCAAGCTATCAGCGCTGCTGGTCTTAAGATTCATGTATATTCTCCTTCCCTAGAACATACCAGCCTTAGATATGCTCTTTTACTTTGATATGAAAAAGCTAAAGGATTATACAAGATGACTTATAGCGTTATTACAATTCTGCCTGTCATTATGTGCTTAATATCTTCTATACTCTAAGTGTTAGTATTATATTGCTAGATTGACTCAATTAAGTATTCTATAGGTTATATGTTCAAGTTAATTTACAATGATGAATTGTGAAAATGAGTTTTGCAACCGGTTTCATAATAATTATATCTCTATATTTTCCCATTGTCAACACTTTTTTGAATGGTCTAACAATAATTAATATATTTATTTTTTTATTTATTGCCAGTATAGAGTCTCCAAAGCATGTTATGAGGGGAATTTTGCATTAAGTACACTATGTCCTAACTATATTATAAGTTTGTGTATAATATGTTGAAAACTGTAAAGAATAACAAGTATATTTTGGTCGACATACTATATGAAGGTGAATGCCCATGAAACAGCAAATACATACATTTCCCCTGTGGGACAGTATACAATCCAAAGTCGTATGCCCCTTTTGCGAGACCCTTGAAGAGACCGAAGAGTCCTATATTCAAGGCATGTTCCGCAATGTGACCATGGATAAAGAGTTTGTCGATCACCTGAAGGACAACAGCTTTTGCAATAGCCATTTCTCTCGATTGATGGAGTACAGGGACAAGCTAGCTCTCGCCCTATTGGTGGATCAACTGCTCTCATTGGAAATTGCTGAGCTGTCATCTGCCATTGTCAAAAATAGGCTTGCAAGTACCCCCAGAACTTCTATTCAGAAGTTTTTCGAAAAATTCGTATCTACTGCTCCGGCAAAGGTTTATGGTGATCCTAAAGTCAACAAATGCGCACTTTGTCAATATCTAAAGGATAAGGAATCCGACTATATGGATACTCTAATACAGCTATGGGGAGAGAATCTCCATTTTCGTGCTTTGTACCGTACTAGTCATGGGTTTTGCCTTTATCATTTTTATTCCACCCTTCATAAGGCTCCCCAAATTTTAGCAGGGAAGGATTTGGACAACTTTTTGGAAACTACCTTTGACATTCAATATGAAAGCATGAAGCAGCTGACCCAAGAATTAAAGGGATTCATAAAGAAGTTTAACTATAATTATTCCAATGAACCTTGGAACAACTACAAGGATTCCTTGACTAAAAGCATATTGAAGATACAAAAAAAGAAAGACTCTAAATGATAGAATCTTTCTTTTTTGACTTAAGCACAATGAATTATATTAACTTTTTTAGGAAGGTAACTGCTTCGGCAATATCCTTCTCTGGATTTTCTCCTACTTCCCTTTCAATGGTTAAGAAGCCTTGATATCCTATGTCCTCTAAAGCCTTTATCCATTTGGGGAAATCAACATGACCTTCTCCCAAAGGAGTCTCTAGGAAATAATCCTCCAGCCTTAGATCTTCAATTCCACCTTCTGCAAAGAAGTTGTAGATCCTCTCTGGATCGGTCTTCTGTTTCATAACTCCATCCTTGGCATGGGTATGAACAATATAGTCCTTTAATGTGTATACTCCCTGTACCGGATCGTCGCCGGTTACCATGACCAAGTTAGCGGGATCATAGTTGACCCTTACCCCGTTGCTCTTTAGTGAATCCAAGAAGGTTTTTAGAGTAGCAGCGGTTTCTGGTCCAGTCTCGATAGCGAAATAGGCACCCAGTTCATCACCGTATTCTCCAAGTTGTTCACAGGCGTCCTGTAATATTTTATACCTGGGGTGATGTGGATCTTCGGGGACAACTCCAATATGGGTGGTTACTACACGGGTTTCAAGATCTCTAGCTAACTCAAGAATTCGCTTGGATTTTTCAATTCTCTCCGGATTATCCTCGGCTATAGCAAAGCCATGGCCACCCAAATCTCCACAGAGAGCAGATACTACCAAGCCGTGAGATTTAATCAGATCCAATATCTCTTTTCTCCTAGCAGGCGAAAGATTTTCGGGAGCCATTTCACCAGAGGTTGCATATATCTGGATTCCGGAAGCCCCTACTTCTTTGGCTTTGGCTATCCCTTCCTCCAAACTCAGCCTAAAGGAATCCACCATAACGCCGATACTAAAACGAGACATATTGTTATCTCCTCCTTGTATGTATTTTCATATATATGATTATACCAAGGAAAGCATGTATTAAACCATACCTTCCAGATATAATGTCCTGTTTATATTCTACCACACATATCTAACAATGGATAGCGTCATTTAACTATATTCCAACACCTGTCCGTTCCAAAAGAGATATACATACTTCCCTATGACCTTTTTGCCAGTAATCCGCTCCAGGGCATAGGTATAGTAATCTATCTGAGCCTTGTACCTGTCCCGAATAATATCAATTCCACCCCTTGGCGCAACGTAATCCGTCTTATAATCCAAAAGAACTATTCCATCTGACTCCTCAAAGTAGCAGTCTATGATACCTTGAAGTATGATACCATCATCCTGGCATAAAGAACTCGACAGTTCAGGATAAAGCTTAGCGCTGGGTAGTTCAATGGTAAAAGGAACTTCCCTGTATATATGTTGGGATTTTAGCATCCTAATACCCAAAGGTGATTGTAAAAATCTCTCTATCCTAAGGATATCCACCGCCTTTGCCTGTTCCGGTGTAATTAGTTGAATCCTTACCATATGGTCAATCTGGTCCTTAAGATCCTCTCTGGAGTCCGCCTTATTAAAATCCAAGTGCTGCAATACAAAGTGAAGTAGGCTTCCCCACTCGGCAGCAGTCATCTCTTTGGCTTCCTCTTCTAGAAAAGATGGCCTCTTGACTAAAACTGGCAGTTCCATGGGCGTTGTGACAACCTCATCAGAAAACTCGGTATCCAAATGCCTTTTTAGCTCAGTTACCGATACCTTAACCGGCAACTTGCCAGCCTCTGAATAGGGATATTGCCATTCCAGCCTGCTTAATGCCAGATCGGAAATGGATAGCTCCTCCTCTTGGCCTATCTCCCACAACAAATCAGCTGGATCAGTATCCTGTTCTTGTAAAGCAGTCATCTGGGCTGCATCCTGCTTGCGGTACAGCTTTATCTGCCATCTGGATTCATCTTCTATTAGTTCATCAGAACTGGATTTGGGTATATTCGCCAAATCTCTCAAGGGTTCCCCATCTTTATGTCTGATGAGGGCAGGCCCAATCCAATCCAAGTATTTTCTTGCCTGTATCATCTGGTATTCTGGCAGTTTGAAATCATGGGCGGTTAGAGCTTCCGACCAACGCTTTACTTCCCGCACTAGGTCCTTTACCGCACCTGTTATGATAAGCTTTTCCCTGGCTCTGGTCAGGGCTACGTAAAGTATTCGCATTTCCTCCGACAATGTCTCCAAGGTAATTTTGGATCTTAGGGCTTGCTTTGCTAGAGTTGAATAGGTTATTCTCCTATCATAGTCTACATAATCCGGCCCCAACCCTAAATCCTGATGGAAAAGAATGCTGCGGGTGGTATCCATTAGGTTAAACTGTTTACCGCATCCAGCAACAAATACGATTGGGAATTCCAAACCCTTGCTCTTGTGAATGCTCATTATCCTAACTACGTTTTCATTCTCCCCAAGGATTTTAGCACTGCCCATATCTCCCTGACTGGTCTTTAGCCTATCAATAAAGTGGATAAAATTGAAAAGCCCTTTATAGCTGGTTTCCTCATATTGTCTTGCCCTCTCAAAAAGAATCCTGAGATTGGCTTGTCTTTGTACCCCGCCTGGCATTGCTCCAACACAGCTATAATACCCGGTTTCTCCGTACAGGTACCAAATTAGTTCGTCTGTGGGCAGATATAGAGCCATATCCCGCCAGTTATCCAGCTTTTGAATGAAATCCTTTGCCTTTTCAGATACTCTTCCTTCTCCTTCTTTGGCCATCTTGACCAATGCTTCATAATAGCTAGCCTCCCGATCCATCAATCGAACATCTATCAAATCTTCGGGGCTCCAAGATTCGATAGGGGATCTTAGCACCGCCAAAAGTGGGATGTCCTGCATGGGGTTGTCAATTATTTGAAGGAGGGACAGCATGGTCTGAACCTCTATAGTCTTGAAATATCCGGTACCACTGTCAGAGTAGGCTGGAATGCCTTGAAGGGACAGCTCCTCAGCAAATACATCGGCCCAGTTTACAGTGGTTCTGAGGAGAATGACTATATCCCTAAATTCAACATTACGGTAAGCATCTATAGCCTTATCAAATATCCTGGTAGCCTCTCCCCTTCCATCCATATCCATCAACTGCCTTATCCTTTGGGCGATGATCCTTGCCTCTGTTTGGATTATGTCAATGGGCTCCTTGGAAACCTGATCTCCATTTTCCTCCCCTTCGTCCTGGATATTTTCTAGTTCCTCATCCTCCACAGAGATATCCATAGGATTGTCATCCTTCATATCTATGAGGCAGAATTCTACAGGCTGACCTTCCGGAGGTTCACCCCTGTCGCCCTCTTTAAAGACAGCTCCTGGACTCAATGCCTCCTCTTGGTCATATTCCAATTCCCCCACATTCTGGGACATTATCTGTTTGAATATATAGTTTACTCCGTCAATGACCCTTTTTCGACTTCTAAAGTTTTTAAACAGCTGAATCTTTCGATTCTTAGCCCCCCGTTCCGATGAATAGGACATATACTTCTCCATAAAGAGCTCAGGTCTGGCCTGACGGAAGCGATAGATGCTCTGTTTCACATCCCCTACCATGAACATATTGGGCTCTTGACTATCCTTTCTGGAAACGGTGCTTAAGATAACCTCTTGAACCAAGTTGCTATCTTGGTATTCATCTACCAGCACCTCTTCAAAGCGCTCCTGAAGCTCCAAAGCGGCCTTTGAGGGTGATCTCTTTCCATCCTCATCTACCTCTAGCAAGACCTCAAGACACATATGCTCCAGATCATTAAAGTCAACCAAACCTTTGGCTCTCTTCTTCTGCTGATATCTTTGACCAAGCTCTGCTACAAGATCTGTCAAGCATTTCATCATGGGATAGAGTTGATTGAGATCCCTTATTACATCACCTGGTTCTATGCCAAATAAATCTCCCCTTAGGTTTTTAATGCTGCCCTTAACATCATCTCGTATCTTTTTTACCTGTTCCTGCTTGCCCTTATGTACGTCTTTCCCACATCTGGGCAGCCTTTTAAACTCCATTTGGGAGATGGAGCGATAAATGCTGTCCCAGCTTATATCGCAGCTTTTTAGGATCTCTCCTAAGGCATGGTATTCCGCTTCGAAATTGTCCAAATAGGGAAGTAGTGCTGTCTCACCTTCAATTATCTGTATAGCTCTATTCATGGACTCCATCAATCCGGATATCTCTATCTTTACATTTGTTATCAGCTCCCTACCCCAGGTAGTGCTGCCAAGATCGGTTCCTTCAGGAATGTCGAAGTCTTTGCTGTGCTGTTCAAGCCACTCTTCAGGCCAAGGATGGCTTTGAACAAAGTCATATAGGCTCAGTACCATATCCTGAAGCCTTTTATCATCCCTATTACTGCTGTAACTCTCCACCAAATCCAGAAAATCTTCGTCCATTTCTTCCTTCAAATATCTATCTTCAAACAATTCCTCCAAAGCTTCCAACTTTAAAAGGATGGCTTCGGTTTGGTTAGCGATCCTAAAGTTGGGATCGATATCCAGCTGATGGAAGTTGTTCTTTATGACATCGAGACAGAAGGAATGGATGGTGGTTATGTTTGCTCTGTTGAGCAGTGCCAGCTGACGCTGTAGAATCTCCGACTCAGGATTCTTTTCCAATGCACTGGATAGAGCATCCCCTATACGCTCCTTCATCTCGGTGGCAGCTGCGTTGGTAAAGGTAACCACCAACAACCTGTCAATGTCCACTGGATTCTCTGGATCTATCAGTTTTTGAATAATCCTCTCAACCAACACCGCAGTCTTGCCCGCCCCGGCAGCGGCAGCCACCAAAAGGTTGCTTCCCCTAGTCCTTATGGCATCTAGCTGCTCATTGGTCCATTTGGTCTTACTGCTCACCGTCATCGCTCCTTTCCTTCATACTGCTCCACACTTCGTCGTCCTTCATATCCCCTATAAACCTGTACCGGTTGTCCTGAAAAGAGGGATCAAACTGACACACCGATGAGTAGGAGCAGTACTGACATGCTGTCACCTTCTTATCCCTATAGGGGCTTATAGAGGCATTACCCTCCATCATCTCCTGAGCCATGCGAATTAAGAGATTTTTGCTATATCTACATAAATCATCAAACTGCTCCATGGTAGCTGCTGAGGATTTGCCCAGTACATCGCCTTTGTTTATCCTGGCTGGAATAATATCAGATGATCCTTGAATATCACGATCCATCTCCTTGATCAAGCGTACATCCGCCAGCACCAGTCCTTTCATCCTCAACTTTTTCATAATAGCCTTCTCTATATCCTTCTCGTCTATTTGGCCGTTTAATCGAATCATGGGATCATCTATTGGAAAATATAGCATTCCAGCTGGCAAGATCTTATCATCCAATACCTGTTGTCCGTTGTCCAGCACAGCACCCATATATGTAACCAACTGTATCTGCAAGCCATAATAGACATCGGATAATTTGAAGGACCTGCTGCCCGACTTGTAGTCAATAATCCTAATATAGGTCCCCTCATCCTTCTTTAAGGCATCGACCCTATCTATCCTACCCACCAGATGAATCTTGTCCCCAGAAGGCAGCTCTAAAACAATAGGAGGAAACATATCATCCTGGGATTGGCCAAAAGAGATCTCATGGCCTATGGGTTCAAAACCGCTCCTTGAAATATGCTCTGCTATCACCCACACAGCTCTGGTCACTATCCGCTTCAGTCTAGTGACCAAATACCTGTAGCGTTCGCTATTGTTTACCAGCCAGCCCATCTTTGTCTCCAACAGTTTATCAACTATGGAGGATACTTCATCGCGGCACCAATCCCTATCCAGCTCTCTCCAGCTTATTCCAGCCTCCTTTATTCTGGATGAAAACACATCGATAACATCATGCATAAAGCTGCCCAGATCTGGAGTGGTCAGCCTATATACCTTTCTCTCCTTAGCGCTTAAACCATACCTTATATAGTAGGAAAAGGGACAGGATGCGTATTGCTCTAGCCTTGATATGCTGGAATACATAGGTGAGCCATATAGATTTCGTACCTTTTTTGCATCCATATTCTCTATCTGGTTAGTATAACCTATCCACTCCTGCACCCTTTGACATCTATCTTTCCAAGGCTCTTGGCTTTCATACCAGTTCCTTACATGCTTCCAAATGGGATTTACCTGTTGTCCAAGAATGCCCTGCCTTACTACAGCTATGAGTTCATTGAAGGTGGGCAAGGGAGCAGAAATCATATCCAATATGTCCTCCGAGCTATTGCCTTCCACCAGGTTACTGCCCTCGGTTATTTGTGGAAACAGCTTCCGTAGCCGTGAAATAATGATAGACGGCCTCATAGTTCTGCCCTCATGGTCTGCAATAGGATAGCTAAGGTACAGCTTTCCTCCTGTTGTGGATAAAGTGGAATAGACTCTAAACTGCTCCTCAAAGGCCTGGGTCCTGGTGTCTTGAGCCAATTCCACCCCCATAGAGCGAAGGATCTGTCTGTCTCGATCCGACAATATCCCTTCCTCACCAGCAGGTGCAGGGAATACCCCATCATTAACCCCCAGAATAAGCAGCGCTTTTATCTCGTGGCTTCTTGATCTGTCCACACTGCCTACCAGAACTTGATCAAGGGAAGGAGGTATCAGCCCAATCTTATGTTCACTAAAACCTATGGCCAAGACATTTCGGAATTTTTCTATGCCCATACTCTCCTCGCCCATAGCCTCAACAGTCTGGTCCAGCACTTCCATGACTATATTCCATATCTGTCCATATTCATTGGCTAGGGCCAAAGCCCCTGCATTCTTCAGATTTTCGATCCTCTGTTCAATTAACTCGGGTATCTCCAAATCCCGCAAAAATTCAAATATGGCACTGCACATGGCCCTAACTGATGTTCTTCCTCTGGTTTTATTCCTAAATTCCATAATGGGCTGTAGCACCCTTTGTCGGGTTTTATTCACACTGTCTATAATTTTAAGCTCTCTCTCGGTCACGCTCCTAGAGTTAAACCCCGAGTCTGGCCTGTA
>JAWLDD010000074.1:0-8997 GCA_041686815.1 Candidatus Atribacteria bacterium
ATAAAAATGGAGAGGAATGAATACTATGGATAAAAACACAACACAAGATCGGATTAATCAAATATTATGGGAAGCAGCAGACACTTTTAGGGGTAAAATATCTGTTACACCTTTATAAAGCTTTTCTTTTTTCTTGATTAATGCTTTTAATAGACTTCTTTCTTTTAAATACAATTCTCTGATTTTTGCTATGCGTCTTTGATCTACTATCGGGATTTCTTTTATGCTTATAGAAGAGAGAACAGCATTATTTGTACTCAACATGACTGTACCCCTTTGTGATCTAATAAGTTCCCTCTTTACTTTATCAGAATTTAGATACCATGAAATATATTCTGGAATATATTTTTGTGTTTTAAGCCTGATTATAGAAAAATAGGAAGGAACCAATAAACCAGCAGTTTCTTGATCAATACATATTGTTGTAAAATGAGCACTTAATTTTATAAGAATATCTCCTTCTTGCGTAAAATACTCCTTGCTCAATTCATCATTACTTTCGAAAATTTCAAAAGGCTCCTCATTAAACACACCGTTATCATCTATATTTTTTAATGTTATAAGTTTATAAGTATTTTGGATTTCGTATTTAATAGTTGCCTTTTTTCTTGTTAGAACTAAGCCAGTCCTAATATCGGCAATTTCACCTAGCTTCATTTTACACCTCCTTATGTTAAATATCAAATATTTCATTGTTGTTTATTTTGTTAAATATAATATATAACACATTTTATAAAAAGTCAATTGTTTCCTTTAAATAAAAAACCATAGTTACAAGACAATCCTTTTATCTTTTTTCTGCGGTACTCCATGTAAAGAGAGTAGCATAATTTTTTCAGAATGTTATCTATTATTCTTTCCACTACAGTAAATTGACACTATCCGAATAGTTATAAAACTAGAAAAAAGTTGAAACACATGGTACACTTTTGTAAAGGAGGTGCGCTATGATTTGGTTATTATTACTTCTACTGCTACCAATACTAATTATCATAGAGGTTGCTAAGAGATCCTAAAGGGTGGGTTATTGCTACATAGGAGGAGATAGAAAAGGATTTATTATAAGCATTTAACATTGCACTTCTGAAAAGATATAATAATGGCAACATCAATGACACACAACAGTGGGATCCTATGCAAACAGCCTTTGGCACTTCTACGGACTTGCTCTTGTCAATGGTATCTTTGTTAATGCAGTAGCTTTTATGGTAATAGGCATACTGATAATCTATTGGTTCGAGGACAAACGAGGGTTTGCCATTGGCCCAGCCTGGACAGCACTGCTAGTATTCTCGATAATCATGACTATATGTCTGATTGCTGCAGAGATGACATATAGGAGGAAAATATAAAAATATAATGCTATAGAGAAATGAAAAAGGTAGGCTGTAGCCTACCTTTTTTGCTGGGCTTTTATTTCCATTCCAACGGTGGCAATATATCCTTCTGTAGTTCAAACATCTCATCTATCAAAGCCACTGCATTGTTATATGAGGATACCGTTGGATCCAATAATAAGGCCTGTAGCAGCTTGTTTCGGGATTTCTCCACATAAGCATCTATTACCAACTGATGTATAGCTCCTTGATGATTGATCATAGCGGTTATTGCAGTTGGCAATTTTTCAACCTTTACAGGATGGATTCCGTCCTTGTCCACTACACAAGAGCCTTCTACGCACATACCTTCCATAATACCCGGCATAGTGCCATGGTTAGGCATATTAAGGGAGGGTATCTCACGTTTTAAATCGAATACAATAGCCTCGACAATTGGAATTCCATATTCAACAGAACCTCTGAGTTTTCCATCCTTTAGCGCAAAATGTTCTTGGTAATCCTGTTCTCTATCCGAATCCTTTGCATGGAAATCAATACCTGTAGGGTTTGAGGAGAAAGAATATACGAATTTAGGCGGAATTCTTGTCTCCCAAGGTTTATCCTTGACCGGATCAAAGAAAAATTGAATCTTACTGCTGGCTAGAAAATCATCGCTCCATGCAATGTATTCACCTACATGATTGGTTCCGGGATAAGGCCATAGGCCATAGGTTCTAAACATTATCCTAGAAAGGCCCAATTCGTCCCAATCCGCAAGCCAGTGGCCTTCAGCTTCTTTTTCTCTAAACAGTGGATATAGATCCTTACCTGTCTTTTTATCCTTTATGGATGTAATCCAGCCAAAGTGATTGAGGCCATGTCCGGTGACTTCAAGATCTTCTTCGGGTATCCCAAGTATATAGGAGACCTGATTTACTCCCATACCAAATCCGTGACATACCCCTACAGCCTTTACATTGGTAAGCTTATGGATGGCTTCCACTAGCTTGGCTTCGGGGTTTGTGTAGTTGATGAGATATGCATCGGGGCATTTTTCTTCCATAGTCCTTGCTATCTCAAGCATTGGTTCTAGGTTGCGCAGCGTATGGAACATTCCACCTGGTCCCCCATTTTCACCATATACCTGTCTAAATCCATAGCGACGGGGAATGTGAAAATCCTGAGACCAATAGTGATTTCGTTCCTTCTCAATTGCAGTTATGACAAAGTCTGCACCTTCTAGAGCATTACCCAGATCGGTGGTAGACCATATTTTAGCATTTCTTTTCGCAATTTGGTTGGCTTTTTTAGCAAATGCTTCACTGACCTCAAGAGCTCTAGCGTTGATGTCCATCAAACAGATTTCAATATCCAGAGTATTAAGGGAATCGCTAAGCATTATATCTTCAACTGTAGGCGGGCAAAAGGATATGCTCCCAGCACCCACTATTGTAAGTTTCAACCTCTGATATCTACTCATAATATATCTATCCTTCCAATAAAAAATAGTTGTTTTCTAAAGCTGTCAACATAGGTTATAATTAATGCATAATACATATTAATTGAGTATAGAGGCTCAATTATATAAAAAGGAGGCATCCCGTCATGCGATTTTTAGTTAGGCAAAAGATATTTTCTTTTGGTGACAATTTTACCATAAAAGATGAATACGGAAATGACCACTTTATGGTTAGGGGGAAGGTATTTGCCCTGGGAGATAAGCTAAGACTCTACAATATGGCTGGACAGGAGCTATTCTACATAGAGCAAAAGCTATTCCGTTTCCTTCCCGAATACACCATATACAGCTCAGGTCAACCAATAGCCACAGTGAAAAGAGAGTTTACCTTCTTCAAACCCAGGTTCAATATTTCAAGCACAATGGGGGACTTTACTATTGAAGGCAACTTTCTGGGCATGGATTTCTCCATACTTAATAATGGCCGTCTCGTAGCTCAAGTATCCAAACGTTGGTTTTCCTTTTCCGATACCTACGGTGTAGATATTGTAGAAGGTGAGGACTACGCCTTTCTGCTTGCCTTGGTAATAGTAATTGATCAGGTTATTCACGACAATAATCACAATAAGAGCTAAAGCTGTATATAATCATAGCTTGCGAGATGAGCTGTACTTGCTCATGCATTAGAAAGGGGCCCTTAGGCCCCTTAATCTTTACTTTTTTATGCCTCCAATAGAAATGCACGATATCCTTTCATGGTTTCATAAATATCGGCTTTGCTGGCTAGCTCCCATGGAGCATGCATGTTAAGTACTGGCACTCCACAGTCTATTACATCCATACCATATTCGGCCAAAATGTAAGCTATAGTGCCACCGCCACCTTGGTCTACCTTCCCAAGTTCGGCAGTTTGCCACATAACATCATGTTTCTCCATGATAGCTCTTAGCTGGGCTATAAATTCAGGGTTGGCATCATTGCTACCGCTCTTACCTCTAACTCCTGTATATTTGTTAAAGGTAAGTCCCTTACCCATATAGGCTGAGTTCTTGGGCTCATTAACTGACGGATAATTGGGATCGAAAGCTGCACTTACATCTCCTGACAACATCTTAGAATTGGTCAAACATCTGCGTAGTTTAAGCTCGCTATAGTCATCTAAGAGATTCATTATCTCAGCTATGGTATTTTCAAAGAATTTGGATGTCATTCCTGTAGCTCCGACACTTCCTATCTCCTCTTTATCCACCATAAGGGTAACACAGGTTTTATCAGGATTTTCAATATCCATCAATGCCTCAAAGGCAGTATAGGCGCATACCCTGTCATCATGGCCATAGCACATGATCATGCTTCTATCCAAGCCATAGTCCCTGGCCTTTCCTGCAGGTACAACTTCAAGCTCTGCCGATACAAAGTCTTCCTCAATAATTTCGTATTTTTCATTGAGAAGCCTTAGAATGTTTTTCTTTACTCGATCCTTCTCTTCCTTGTCCTCTAAGGGAATACTGCCTATGGATACATTTAAATCCTCTCCCTCTATGGCTTTAGAGAGCTTTTTATCCATCTGATCCGCTGAAAGATGAATGAGTAGATCGGTTATCCCGACTACAGGATCATCGTCATCTTCCCCTATCACCACATCCACCACAGTACCGTCCTTCTTGATTACCACACCGTGGATAGCCAAGGGAAGAGTTACCCACTGATATTTCTTGACGCCGCCGTAGTAATGGGTCTTAAAAAGAGCCAACCCAGAATCCTCATAGAGGGGATTTTGTTTTAGATCCAACCTTGGGGAGTCCACATGAGCTCCAATTATTCTTAATCCTTCCTCCATGGGTTTGTTGCCAATAACAAAGAGGGCCAAAGTTTTACCTGCATTACTAGCGTATACCTTATCCCCTGCTTTTAATGGCTGACCATTTTCTATTAGGACTGCTAAATCCCTGTACCCATTTTTTTCAGCCAGACTAATAAACTCAGTGACGCATTCCCTCTCAGTCTTGGCTTTGGAAATAAAGTCCTTGTAGCCTTCGGAAAATGCAAACAACTCATCCAGTTCTTTGCCCGTATACTTATCCCATACATATCCGTAAGTTTTCTCTAAGTTGTTGCTATTAGTACTGTTTTTGTCCATTAAAATCACCCTATTTTCTGCTAATTCATTGGTTATTTCATTATTTCAGTCTTATTTGGACTGCTTCTTCCTTCCAAATTCGGTGGTCGGGATTCTAAAGCAGCAAAGGAAATCTCTATATCTTCCCTAGCTTCTTCAGGTGTTAGACATCCTACCGTCACCATATCACAAGGCCTGATGGTATGCCATGAGAAGGTCAATCCAACAAAGGGGCTTACACGTCCGGCAGCCATGGGTTTAATGGTCATAACAGGCTTCTTGGCTTCCCAAATGACCTTGTGGATGTATTCCACCTCTATTTGCATCAAAAATCCCATGCAATTATAGATCTGTATATATGTTTCCACATCATAGTTGTTTAAATCCGAATAGATTACCAGCTCTGGCATGTGACAGGACAGCCCAGGAACCATATCCTGATCTCTTATCATCTCCAGATAATCTGGCAACCTCTCAATGGTCTTTTTATTCTTGTTTACCAGCTCTTCTACCGAGGAGTGATGGGGCAGACAGAAGGTAGCTCCAGCCTTCTTACTGGCAGCTATTACCCGTCGTGCTTCCTCACGGGCTGCTGCGTTATCATCCACATTTATTATAGGGGTATCAATGATGATCATACCCTTACCTGTTCTATCCTCAGCATTCTTTACAGCATCCACTAAGAGTTTATTGCCCACAAATGGGCCCATAATGGTATCGATTCCTGCTTCCAAAAATACCTCCAACATGGTGGCAACCTTTTCTGCAGTATCATTCTTTTTTCTGATTAGATTGTCCGCAGCTGGACTGGTGTGACTGTACCCAAGAATCCAATTGGTACCTATAATCATTCTGGAAAGGGATACGCCGCCAACTTCAGTTCGGGGAAATGCTTTTGCCATGATATCTCCTCCTTATAAATGTATAAAATATGATTTTATACCTTACTTAGAACGTATTAATTATATTATACATCCTTTTACAAAGTATAACAATGAGTTATATTATATTAGGATATATGAGTTTTTATACCTTTCCGATTATTAGGTTTTTGTAGTGGCAATGGCTACCCTGATAGATGGACACACCAACTTGACCTGTCAAATAAGGCGATTCATTATCTATATAATCCATCAACTCGTGCCCATCACTTATCACCTTGATTTGAGCATCTTTTACTTCCACTTTGAAAGTATATTCTTTTCCGCACTCCCATGGATAATCCTTCTGTACTAAAACCTTATAGCCATTATCATTCTTATAAAGGACTAGTTTATTATCAGGGGCTAAACCTACTGCATAGGACCGTATGGCACCCTGAACTCTAAAGTTCATCCTGTGATAGTCCCCTATCTGGGGGATTAATGTAACTTCATAGGTATAATCCTTCCAGTTATAAGCTCCAGTGTATGCTTCCCCAAAATCACTGCAGCTACCACTTAGTTCATTGTCCTCAAGTTTCCAGATGCCTTTAAGGTATGTAAATTGACTAACTTCTTGGTGTAGCCCATGCCAAATTTCCATTCTCTCTTTGCCAAAATCTATGGAGTATTCCGGAGATCCAACAAAATCAAAATCATCTAGATAAACCACCAAAGTGTTCCATCCACTTTTAGGAATCAACTTGACTCCTGCTTCTTCTAGGCAAGCTCCTTCCATCTTAGGAATATCAAAGTCAAGTTTTGTCCACTCTCCCGGGGTTAGTTCAATTTTAGGGCCTTCCACATACTGTCCAGCATTGCCATCCATTACATATAAACAAGCTAGAACTCCAAATTCGGTGTCCTTTGGAATCTTGATACAGCCCTTAAGGGTTTGACCTGGATAAAGGATGGGTGAAAAACTTGGGTCATATCTACTATCATGAAAGTCTTTAGGCCTGTAATAGGTCTTATGAAATACCCTAAGCTCATTCCCTGCTAGTAAAGGCTTAGCAACAACCTTAAGAGCACCTTTCCCACTATAAGCCCCCTCTTCAGTATGGCAAATATCATACTCCAAAGTCCCATCAATATCAGAATCTACCCTGAATGCATGAGTACAACCTGGAAACTCGAAATGAAATTTCGCTGCCTTTCCTTCTAGAATGTCTTGCCACTCATCAGGACATTTCTCTCCTGCTATCTTATATGCCAAATTGGCTATATATGCTGCACACCAAGGAAGATCCATGATATTTAAACTTCCAATTACACTAGAACAGGCTAAAAAATCATTGATGGGTTTTCTCCACTTGTCATAGTCTATTCCGTCTAAACCATTTCTTACTCCCATTATGGTTCCTACGTTGGCTACATTGCAGTCAGTATCCCATCCACACATGTTACAGATATTTATAGCTTTAGAAAAATCTCCTTCACTGTATAATAGAGAAAGAATGATGATAGCCGAGTTAGGAATTATGTGACAAACCCCTGGATAACGGTCGTATCCGTAGTTATCCTTTACGAACTTGAAGCAATCTCTCCAATTGTCAGGATGAGTCTTATAAAAATCTATTACATCTCGGCTCATACGAGAATACTCACAATCCTGTGGAATGGTTGATAACCCTTCCTCAATGATCTTTTCAATATCCTGCTCAACAAAAGCTGTACTGATACAAGCTGCTATGAACATACCCCCATATATCCCGTTTCCTCCATGGGATACACTGGCTGCTTTTTCAGCATATTCAGCAGCCAACTTCGGATCACCCGGCACTACCAACCCCCAAGTATCAATGAAGATTTGGCCACCGATCTGCTCAGCAACAGCCGCTCCATTCTGCTCTATTGACCCAGATCGAGGTGCCATTATCCCATTTCTCAAGTTTAGATATGCGGTATGCTCTGTGGATTTTCCATATCCTCCCCACCAATAAAAGCCATGCTCGTATGGGGCATAATTAAGCCATGTCAGACCTATCTGTTCAGCTGTAATATCCGAGGTATAGGTATAATCTTCCAAGGCTCTTAGAAAAAACATTGGTCCATTGCTGTCATCATCTGCTGCAAATTCCTTATAATCTACCAGATAACCATCAATTTCTCCATAAACCTTTTCTATTCTTTCATAGCTCCATCCTTCTATCGGAGCTCCGTGCCTTACACCGATGATTTTCCCCAACCATCCAGCATAAACTTTTTCCATGTAATTGCTAGGTATTCTAGACATCTATCATCTCTCCCTATTCATATAGTCTTATATCAACTGAAGCATTTGCCTGTCAATGGATAAATCATTATTACATTAAGTGCTTTCTCAAAAAGCTTATTACTACAGCAAATGCGTCTTGAACGTTTATATCATCCATATCATGATCAAAAGCGTGTTCTTTCCCTTTTAGAATAATCAATTCATTATATACTCCTAAATCATTAAGTGTTTGTGCCATTATCACAGACTGCATATATGGCACATCGGTATCCATATCTCCATGTAAAAGCAACGTGGGCGGGTAATCCTTCTGCGCAGAATAAACAGGACAATATTTTTTCAAATTGTCCCTGTCTGAAATAATGTCGTATCCGCTTACTTCCTGAGTCCAAATACCTTGTTGCCTACAATATAAATAATATTTGAATCTATCTATATTCCCCTCAGATATAGTCTTGTCTCCTACACAACTATACGCTTCATCTAGTGAAACCTTTGGCTGCTGACAGTAGAATTGACTTGGCTTACAATACCAGTCACCAAGTATATCTCCATAGCCATAAAGTGATACTATGGCTTTTGGTTTATTTATAAATGTCCCAGCCATTAAGCTTAGATAGCCTCCGGCTGAGCTTCCTACTACAGCTATATTATCGGAGTTCAAACCATATTTGCGTTTCCCCTCGGAACATATCCATTTTATTGCATCTTGAATATCCTCTACAATATATTTTTTGTTTCGGGAGCAAGTCGGTAATCAATAGAAACGATAGAAAATCCTGCTTTCTTATACATTTCAATCTGCTTAGGATTAATATCTTGTCTAGAACCCCAGATCAATGCACCACCATGAATAAAAACTATCACTGGTGCTTCTTTTATATCGTTAATGTAAATGTCTGCTTTTATTAAGCAGTCATTGACCTGCTTGTATACATGTGTTGCTTTGTTGATGTTCATTA
>JAWLDD010000074.1:9007-9372 GCA_041686815.1 Candidatus Atribacteria bacterium
TCTCCATGCTATATATTGTTGTCTTTGCTCTAACTACCCATAATAACTACGAAGATGTATTATTTGCAATTGATAGCATAGCCATATTTTTATATTCACCCGGTGTTATTCCATAATATCGCTTAAAAACCAGGCAAAAATATGAATCATTCTCATATCCTGCTTTGTTAGCTACTTCATACACCATAAGAGCCGGATCTTTCAATAATTCAGCAGCTCGTCGCATACGAACATCCAGTATATAATCCTGTATTGTTTGACCTGTTTTGTTTTTAAATAAACGTCGTAATAAGCGCACAGGCGCAGAGGTGGAATATGAATAATAAAACAAAAGTTGAGAAGAATCACGCAAAAGGTTTAACTTT
>JAWLDD010000075.1:0-9275 GCA_041686815.1 Candidatus Atribacteria bacterium
ATCTGGAGATACTATTAACAATACCAACTATCTAAGCTAACCGCTAAGGAGGAATTGAAATGTCAACAATTGAAGATGCAATTCAAAAAATTAAGATGCTCCAGTGTCCAACAGGAGAGTTAGAAGACCGAGTGACATGCATATTGGAGGATTGTAATGTCTCTCCAAAAAGTGATATTGTGATAAATAGAGAGGAAAGACTGGATAGAGACGGGGCTAAAGCATATAGTGTTATTATCGCAGATAGAATAGACCCAGCTATGACCTTATTGGCCAAATCTGGGCAGGATGATTATGTGGTCCAAGTCGAGGATGTATATTTTAACTAAATAGCTAGATTAGATATATTTTCTAATTATCTCAAATACCTCCTCCAGACTCTCATCTCCTCCATCCTGGAGAATAGCCTTTTTTACACAGCCTCGCATGTGGTCGTGAAGGATTTCTGCATTAACCTTCTTTAATATGGATATGGTGGCCATGATCTGCCTTGAGACATCTATGCAATACCTATCCTCTTCCAACATTTTGATTATGCCATCAACCTGGCCTCTTGCGATTTTGAGATTTCTAAATATAGGGCTATTCTTTTCCCTGTGCATCTTACCCCTCCTAACCTTAATTAACCCATGGGTTAATTATACTGTCATGTTTAAATTAATTGTCTTGGTAAGAAGGATGCTAAACTACAGCATCCTTCTTTATCTACTTTACAATCAAAATTACTATATCCTTAGATTTCCTCTGTTTTGACAAGATCATATCCTGCATCGTCTATTGCCTCAGTTAGTCTATCTACTCCTACATCCTTAGATAGCTCTACCAGTGCATACTTGTCATTAAGATTTACCTCTACGGATTCCACACCGTCTAACTCTTTTAAAGCATTGGCAACGTGCATGACACAGTGCTGACAGCTCATTCCTTTAATGTATAATTTTTTCTTCATCTTTTTCATCCTCCATTTTATTATATTTTGCTGGGCTTAAACTTCTTTAGCCTTAGGGCATTTGTAACAACTGAAACCGAGCTAAAAGCCATGGCGGCGGCTGCTATCATAGGATTTAACAAGGGACCACCAAATACATGGAGCAGCCCTGCAGCAATGGGTATTCCAGCAGTGTTATAAGCAAAAGCCCAGAATAGGTTTTGTTTGATATTGGCTATGGTCTTTTTGCTAAGCTCAATGGCAGTGGATACATCCCTTAAATCACTTCGCATCAGTACGATATCCGCTGATTCCATAGCAACATCGGTACCAGAGCCAATGGCTATGCCTATATCAGCTTGTGCTAGAGCAGGGGCATCGTTGATTCCGTCACCTACCATGGCAACTTTCTTGCCTAGGCCCTGTAGTCTCTTAACCTGATTGGCTTTATCTTGTGGAAGTACATCTGCTAGCACCCTATCTATACCCACCTGTTTTGCTATAGCCTGAGCGGTCCGTTGATTATCACCTGTTATCATGACTACTTCAAGACCTAGTCCATGAAGGGCCTTTATGGCATCCTGGCTGCTGTCCTTTAATACATCAGCAACGGCAATTATACCTGACAGCTTTTGGTCTATAGCTATATACATGGGGGTTTTTCCTTCTTCAGCCAACCTCTCGGAATGGGCTAATGAATCACCCAAATCTATTCCTCTATCATTCATAAGCCTCATATTGCCAAGGAGCATATTCCTACCGGATATTTCGGCTTCAATACCATGTCCGGGGATAGCATTAAAGTTGTTCAAGGACTCCAGTTCCATTCCTTTTTCTATAGCTCTTTCCACTATGGCTTCTCCCAAAGGGTGCTCTGAACCCTTCTCAGCAGATGCCGCAAGTCTTAGCAGTTCATCTTTATCCATCTCGCCAAATACCAATATATCGGTTACCTTGGGATGACCTAAGGTAATAGTCCCGGTCTTATCAAGGACTACAGTATCGATCTTGTGTGCAGTTTCCAGAGCCTCTCCGCTCTTTATAAGAACCCCATTCTCGGCACCTTTACCGGTTCCCACCATTATAGCAGTTGGAGTTGCCAATCCCAAAGCACAGGGGCAGGCAATAACCAGAACCGATATAAAGATGGTCAGTGAGAAAAGAGTCGACTCCCCGCTTATCCACCAAGCCAGGCCTGCTACTACCGCTATGGCAAATACTATAGGAACAAAATATCCGGAAATGATGTCAGCCATCTGAGCAATGGGCGCTTTACTGCCTTGAGCTTCTTCCACTAGTCTTATAATCTGAGCAAGAGCTGTATCGCTGCCCACTCGGGTAGCTCTAAAGCGAATTGATCCAGTCTTGTTAAGGCTTCCCCCCACTACCCTGTCTCCTGCCTTTTTCTCTACAGGAATGCTTTCGCCTGTTAACATGGATTCATCAACGGATGTTAGACCGTCCACTACTTCACCGTCTACCGGAATGCTTTGACCAGGCTTTACTACTATAATATCCCCTACCTCTACCTCTTCTATGGGTATGGTAACCTCTTTTCCCTGCTGAATAACCGTCGCCATCTTGGGTGTTAAGTCCATCAGCTTTTTTATAGCATCGGAGGTTCGCCCCTTGGCTACTGTTTCTAGGGTCTTGCCCAGCAATATTAAGGTGATGATAACTCCCACAGTCTCAAAGTACAGATTTTGAGCATACTGGGTATTCCCTTGGATTATCTCCCATATAGCGTATAATCCGTATATAAATGCTGCTGATGTACCCATGGCTACCAGAGAATCCATATTGGGACTTCCCTTTAGCATGGTTTTAAAACCTACGGTATAAAATCTGTATCCAGCTATTATGGTAGGTATGGTCAGAATCAGCTGAACCAAGGCAAAATTTAGAGGATTTGTCCCCGGGTCCATAAAACCAGGTACCGGCAGTCCTATCATATGCCCCATGGCGATATAGAATAGAGGAGCAGTGAATACAAGGGACACGATAAACTTGGTCCACATGGTGGAGATTTCCTTTTCCCTCCGCTGTCTATTTGTATCAGCTTGATTCTTGGTCTCAATCTCCAGTGGCTTATATCCGGCCTTTACGATAGCTTCCCTTATATGAGATAGTCTTACTTTTTCTGGATCATACACCACACTTGCTCTCTCAGTAGCTAAATTTACGCTGCCTCTTTCCACTCCATCCAACTTGTTCAGCGCTCTTTCCACAGCCCTGGAGCAAGCGGCACAGGTCATCCCTTCAATAGGGATGGTTACTTCACGGGTTTTCTTTTGCTCTCTCACCTTATAGCCTGCCTCTTCAACTGCCCTTTTAATGGCGTCAAGTTCTATATTTTCCTCAACATCAACTGTCAAGGCTTCGGTAGCAAAGTTTACGCTAGCCCTGTCCACACCTTCCAGCTTTCCTACCTTCCTTTCGATAGCATTAGCACAGGCAGTACAGGTCATTCCGTCTATCTTAAGCACTTCCCTCTTAAGTGCCATATGTCTCACTCCTTTATTGAAAATAACATTTTTATTTCATTAGTTTACTCAATTCAAGTTTTTAGTATTTTAAGTACTATACCCCCCTAGGGTATTATATACCCACAAAAACAATTTATCAACCCATTTTTTATACTTCCTATTTTTTTATACTTCTTAATTTAAAAAAGACCCACATATAAATGTGGGCCTTTCAACCTAACGAAAGCATTAATTTTCTGATTTCTATGCATTAAACAAGTCTAGCTATACTAAGTATCTCCTGTGCAGATTCCTCTGTTGTTTTGCCTTGTGACGGAATATATTCACAACCTACATAATGGCTATATCCCGCATTTGAAATTGCAGCAAGGACATTTTTAAAATTGATTTCCCCGGTACCAGGCTCATGCCTTCCGGGCACATCTGCGATGTGAAAATGCCCGATAGCTTCTATATTTTTTGTGATGGTATCAATCAAGTTACCTTCTGTAATCTGTTGATGATATACATCATACAATAGCTTAACATGTTCGCTGCCCACCTGTTGTATTATTTCAAACCCTTGTTTAGAAGTTGAAAGATACTGTCCCACATGATCTACCAATACATTAAGGGGCTCAAGTACAATGGTACACCTATGTTTTTTAAGAACTGGCACAGCAGCGGATAAGCATGACACAACTGCATGCTGTTGTTGTTCCCTTGAGACATTTTCAAGGGTGTTTCCCGTAGCTACAATGAAGGTTTTGATGCCTAAAGGAGCTACTCCATATATGGTTTCCTCTACCATCTCCGCAAATAGGGAGGCGTTACTCCTAACTAACATACCACCCTTCTGCCAGGCACTTATTTTTTGATCATCGCGACTACTTATAATACACCCTATGGCTGGTAATTTAGCCTTCTCCATCATCTCACCTATGGCTTGTATATCCCGATCTGTCCAGTTCCACATCTCCCATGCAGAAAAGCCTGCCTTTTTTGCAGCTCCAATCCGCTCTTCAAAGGGCAGTTCTGTAAACATCATATCAATACATGAGGAAAGTTTAATCATTGCTCATCACTCCTAAACACAATATGGGAAGCGAATTTGGAATTGACCATAACAGTATATCATATTACCTATAGTTAGATTTTATCATATATGCATGTATATATGTATTATTATTTGGAAAATTATCTTAGTTTTAACTAATATATATGAGTGTCATATAATATGTTCTCCAAATGACTTCTTTGGGATTGTTATAAAAATGACAAATTCCGCTGTTTTGGGAATATACCCTTTACAAATCCGGTTATACGTAATAGAATTGTAATGTAAAACGTATATAATAGTTTTATTATATATACTAGTACTATTTATAGGAGGGTCATTCATATGGGTAAAAAAATGAGGACTATGGATGGCAACACAGCTGCTGCGCATGTGGCCTATGCTTTTACAGATGTGGCTGCTATCTACCCCATTACTCCTTCATCTAACATGGCTGAAGTGGTAGACGAATGGAGTGCGCACGGTCGCAAAAATATATTTGGACAAACTGTGAGGTTGACCGAGATGCAATCCGAGGCTGGAGCTGCCGGCGCTATGCATGGTGCATTGGCTACCGGTTCACTAGCAACCACCTTTACAGCATCTCAAGGACTACTACTCATGATTCCTAATATGTATAAGATGGCCGGTGAACTATTACCAGGAGTTATGCACGTAAGTGCTCGTGCTGTAGCTTCCCACGCATTGTCGATTTTTGGTGATCATTCAGACGTTATGGCTACCCGCCAAACTGGTTTTGCACTGCTAGCATCTGGTAGTGTTCAGGAAGTTATGGATCTAGCTGGAATAGCACATCTGAGTGCTATCAAATCCAGAGTTCCCTTTTTACATTTCTTTGATGGATTCCGTACTTCCCACGAGTACCAAAAAATCGAAGTATTAGAGTATGACGAGTTAGCTTCCCTGGTCGACTATGAGGCTATTGATAGATTCCGCAAAAACTCCTTGAATCCTGAGAAACCAGTAACCAGAGGAACAGCTCAAAACCCTGATGTTTTCTTCCAAGCTAGAGAAGCATCTAATCCGTTCTACAATGCAGTACCCGACGTCGTAAACGAGTACATGAGAAAGATCTCTGAGATTACCGGTCGAGAGTACAAGCCATTTGTATATTATGGTGCTCCCGATGCAGAATACGTTATCGTTGCTATGGGTTCTGTAACACAGACTATCGAAGAAACTATAGATTACTTATTGGCTAGAGGAGAAAAGGTAGGTCTTGTTAAAGTACATCTGTACAGGCCTTTCTCCGAGAAATATTTCCTAGACGTTCTTCCATCAACTGTCAAGAAAATTGCTGTTCTTGACCGCACCAAAGAGCCCGGTGCTGTTGGAGAGCCTCTATATCAAGACGTTAAATCTATCCTATACGGCAGAGAAAATGCTCCTTGCATCATAGGTGGAAGATATGGCTTAGGTTCCAAGGATACTACTCCTACACATATTAAAGCAGTTTATGATCATCTAAAGAAAGATGATGCAAAAGACGGCTTTACTCTAGGAATCATTGATGACGTAACCAATACTTCCTTAGAACCTGCTGAGTACATCAATACTTCTCCTGAAGGAACCGTCCGCTGCAAGTTCTGGGGTCTGGGATCTGACGGTACCGTTGGAGCAAACAAAAACGCTATTCAGATCATCGGAGACAATACGGATCTATATGCACAGGCATATTTCTCCTATGACTCCAAGAAATCTGGTGGGGTAACTGTTTCCCATCTGCGCTTTGGAAAACAGCCCATAAAATCAACTTATTTAATAGATGAAGCTGATTTCATCGCTTGCCATAATGAGGCTTATGTAAATCAACTAGATGTACTTAATGGACTCGCCAAGAATGGTACTTTCCTACTCAACTGCACCTGGAGTCCTGAAGAACTAGATGAAAAACTTCCTGCCTCTATGAAGAGATATTTGGCAGAGAACAATATAGATTTCTACATTATCGATGCTGTTAACATTGCAGCTAAAGTTGGCTTAGGCGGAAGAATCAACATGATAATGCAGACCGCTTTCTTCAAGTTGGCTAACATCATCCCTGTAGATGACGCCATCGCTTACCTAAAGGATGCTATTCAAAAGACCTATGGTAGAAAAGGTGAGCACATCGTTAAGATGAACTGGGATGGAGTTGACCAAGCTCTAGCTGCCCTCGTTAAGGTAGAGGTGCCTGCAAGCTGGGCAAATGCAGAGGATGAAGTTACCGCGACACAGGATGATACAAGACCTGAATTTATCAAGAATATTTTGGATCCTATTGTTAAGCAGAAAGGCGATGATCTACCCGTCAGCACTTTCGTAGGTATCGAAGATGGTACTATGCCTGCAGGAACTGCAGCTTACGAAAAGAGGGGTATTGCTATTCAGGTTCCCGAATGGCAAATTGAAAATTGTATCCAATGTAATCAGTGTTCATTGGTTTGCCCACATGCTGTTATTAGGCCTTTCGTTCTCGATGAAGAGGAAATGGCCAATGCACCTGAAGACTTTGAAACCAAGCCTGCTATTGGCAGAAATCTAAAAGGCATGGGCTATAGAATCCAAGTAAGTCCTCTGGATTGTACTGGATGTGGAGTGTGTGCTGATGTGTGCCCTGCTAAGAAGAAAGCCTTGATCATGCAGCCCATCGATACTCAAGTAGAGAAGCAAAAACCTCTTTGGGACTATGCCATCAATGAGGTTGCTCCCAAGAAGGACCTAATGGATAAGTTCACCCTTAAGGGTAGCCAATTCCAAGAGCCTCTATTTGAATTCTCTGGAGCATGTGCTGGCTGTGGAGAAACTCCCTATGCTAAGCTGCTAACCCAGCTCTTTGGAGATCGTATGATCATTGCCAACGCAACTGGATGTAGCTCCATCTGGGGTGGTTCCTATCCTTCCAGTCCTTATACAACCAACAAAGAGGGTTGTGGACCAGCATGGGCGAACTCCCTGTTTGAGGACAATGCTGAATATGGTTACGGTATGTTCCTAGGTGTACAACAAAACCGTGACAAACTGGCTGAACTGGCAAATAAGGCTATCAGTGAAGGTATTGATGCACAACTTAGTGAAGCTCTAAACAACTGGCTAGAAAACAAGGATAAAGGCGAAGAATCTCAAGCTGCTACCAAGGAACTACTTCCCTTGCTTGAGAAGCATAGCGACAATGCTACCGTAAAAGCTATCCTTGATCTCAAACAATACCTGGTGAAGAAGTCCCAGTGGATCTTCGGTGGAGACGGTTGGGCATATGACATCGGATTTGGCGGATTGGATCACGTATTGGCATCAGGAGCAGACGTTAACGTATTTGTGTTTGATACCGAAGTATATTCCAATACCGGTGGTCAAGCTTCTAAATCCACTCCTACAGCTGCCGTTGCAAAGTTTGCAGCAGCCGGTAAGAGAATCCGCAAGAAGGATCTAGGCCGCATTGCCATGACTTATGGTTATGTGTACGTTGCTCAAATAGCTTTGGGAGCAGACATGAACCATACTATTAAGGTTATCAAGGAAGCTGAAGCTTATCCTGGACCTTCCCTAATAATCGCCTACTCACCATGTATTGCTCATGGTATCCAAGGCGGAATGGGCAAGAGCTCTAACAGAACCAAGCTGGCTGTACAATCCGGATACTGGCACCTGTACCGCTACAACCCACTACTCAAAGAAGAGGGCAAGAACCCCTTCAGCTTAGACTCCAAGGAGCCTACAGAATCCTTCCAGGATTTCTTGAAGACAGAAGTACGCTATACTTCCCTTGCCAAGACCTTCCCAGAAGTAGCTGAAGAGTTCTTCCAAGTTGCTGAAGAGGATGCTAAGGAAAGATATAGAATATACAAGGCTATGTCTGAAACTCCATTAGCTTAATTAACAGTTATATAATGATTGCATAAAGAAAAGGCTATGGGCAATGCCCCAATAGCCTTTTCTTGTATTTCTATTATGTTTTGTATTTACAGTTAGTTATGCGTCATACTCTGCCTTCTCTTTCCTCTTTCGAGTTATGAGAGTAATTCCTGCAACTAATAATGCCATAACACCCATTATAATAGGGAAGATTAGACTGCTGTTATTCCCAGTTTTAGGTGATTTATCGGTATCATCTCTATCTTCATCTTTATGATCACCATCATTTACAGGAGGAGTATCTGGGTCTTCTCCGGGTGAACTAGAGCCATTATCCGATTTTTCTTTGAGTTGTTTGAAAGCATCTTCCAAAGTTTTAACCGCTTCATCTACCTGAGCTTGAGTTGCGTTCTCATCATTTAATATAAGCAATGCGTTCTCCAATATACCCAAGAACTTGGTCCAGCTATCTTCTTCATATTTACTCTTGTCTTTGCCCTGGTATTCTTTTATCAGTTCATCCAGCTGTGATTTATCAACAGGTTCGGGTTCCGGTGACTCAACCTTTATAAGCTTTGTAACTGCCATTTTTAGTGTTTCCACTGCTTCGGTTACCTGTGCTTGGGTTGCATCCTTGTTGTCGCGGACTGCTATCGCGTTCTCTAGCGCTGCCTTGAACACTGACCAGCTCTCAGCTGTATAGTCAGATTCATCGCGGTCTTTATTATCATCAATTAGTCGCTTCAGCTCTTCCTTATCCACTGGTGTTGGTGTTTCTTTATGCTTCAGCCCACTAATTGCTTCCCTTAATGCCTCAACTGCTTCTACGACCTGTTCTTGGGTTGCATCGTCGTTGTCGCTAACTGCTATTGCGTTCTCTAGTGCTGTCTTGAACACCGACCAGCTTTCAGCTGTGTAATCAGATTCGTCACGATCTATATTGTCGTCGATTAGTTGCTTCAGCTCTTCC
>JAWLDD010000076.1:0-9171 GCA_041686815.1 Candidatus Atribacteria bacterium
TTAGAAGGCATTTCAACCTCCTGGGTCAGCTCTTCTTCCTCTAACTCCTCTTCCTCCAACTCTTCATCAATACTTAGTTCTGGATCTACCATATTTTCATCTTCAGATTGTGGCTCATCGGTATTCGCATAGACTGCTGCTCCCATTGTAAAGATCATGGCCAAAGCAACGATTATTGAGCCCAGCTTGTAGAACATATTTCTCAACTCTGAATCACCTCCACTTCCACTAACTTATATTCCTTTTGCTTGTGGAATCATTATCCTGAGATTAGTTTATTATCCTATTGTCCAAATTATTACCTTCAATAGGAAACATATACCTAATTTTTTTATAGAAATTCTCTCTTATCCTGGGGTCTCCCTCAAAAAGAGCAAAAAAAAATCTGCTAAGTAAATATACTTAGCAGATCCTCAAAAATTAATTTCTATTTAAAGCACTTTTCCTTACTCAAGTACAATATTCAATTGAGCAGACTCAGAAGATACGATGTTAATATTCTCGCCGGTGACGTTTTCTAGCTTGTTATTGCTTCCTACACCAAAAACGTCCCCTATTTTGTAAGGTGCTGCACCATCGTCTCCCCTACCGGTATTTATGGTAATGTTGACAAACTTGACATCTTTTAGCTCTGTATTATTCGCTTCTGCAGCAAGAGCTCCTGCAGTCACCTCTATACCGGAGTTTACATTCATATTAATGCTCATATCTTCTAGGGTAAGATTCTCAATATAGGCTCCATTCAATTTTTCAAACAACCCAAGAGCTTTGTGGGTATCTTTATCAATTTTCTTGCTGTTTAAGTTGATGGTTATATTCTTAAGGCTATACCCATTGCCTAATATCTTTCCGCTGAATTCTTCAGCTACGGAAACTGCTACCCCTTTAAAATCGATATCGTTCATTATTACATAACCATCAACGGGATTGCCTGATTTATCCAATCCAGAGAACCAAACCTTACCTCCAGTTTTCAGTTGATCAACGCTTGTAATCTGGGCATAGTTTCCATCTGAATACTTGAGGTAGATAACCTTGTGGGATGCGTTCTCAATGTAACGGTTAATTGCTTCGTCATATATTTGATCCTTTCTTGCACGGATCATATTCCTTATCTGCTCGTCGTCAGTTGTTATTTCATAGCCCAGTTTATTGATAAATAGATCCGAGGTATCCTCTTCTGGATTCAATTCCTCTTCTGTAGGTTCTACATACTGGATCTTTTTAATATAATTTGGAAACTCCTGATGAAGTTGGGCGTAAATCTCTTCATTGGAAGGTATCAAGTTTTCATGCACATATTCCGTAAAATCATAGGGAATGGTGCAAGCTTCGTCAGCATAATATCCTTCAAATGTGTATCCTGGTTTGGCTATCAGCGATTCAGCAGCGCTGGATAGCGGCTGTATCGATGAAGATTCGGTAATATTTTTAGAAAACTTTATCTCGCCAGTTGAAGCATCTACATAGTCCACTCTGGCTTGAGGTATCCATCTAGCATATAGAGTCATATCTTCTTGGACTCTATCTTCATCGAAATCCCATCTGTCCTCAGGTTTAAACGAGTATCCCGTAATATTTCCTTGGGAATCTTTTATATCCTCCTTGGCAGTATACCATCCAGCTAGTATATATCCGTCTTTGACAGGCTCAATGAGCATATTGGTAGTTCCTGCTGGCTTGAAAACATAGGAGTTTTTCATATAAAACGTCTCACGAATCTCACGTTGATTAACTGTCCCGCCTAGAGCATCATAGATAACCTTACAATCATAACCCCAATCTGCTGGATTGGCGACTCTATCATCTATTCCACAGGAGCTTAAAAGCAAGCTGCCTGTTATTATCACTATGACAAGCATCATGCGGTGCATTTTTTTGTATTTCAACATTTCCGATTTTCCCCCTAACTGGTACAAGTGTGGCTAATATCTATTTAAACCAAACCTTGATGCAAAATAGTATAAATAGTGCAAAGGCACCAAAAACGACAACCCCGAAAATGATATAAGAAGAAACTACACCCAGCAGGATGCTTTTGAATTCTTCCTTTGAGAGTTTGATAGGTTCTTTTTTTTCCTTCTTCTTCCCAAACTCATCAAAGGAAGTCCGTCTAATGATGGATCGGGGCATGCCGTCGATATTCATATTAGCGATTACTCGACCGTCATCCACAAAATCTTTGGATTTTTTTCGCTTTTTCAATTATCTCATCCCATCCTAATCTTGACTGTACAAATGACATGCAACCATGTGCTCGTCTTCGTATTCCTTGAGTTTTGGTACCTTTTCTGCACAAATTGGCATAGCATTCGGGCACCTTGTACGGAACTTACAACCTGAAGGTGGATTGACAGGGCTTGGAATGTCCCCTTCTAAAACAATTCGATTCATCTTAACATCGGGATCGGATACTGGAACAGCTGACAGCAGTGCCTTGGTATAGGGATGCATGGGATTAGCAAAGATACGCTTTTTGTCTCCCATTTCCATCATGCTTCCCAAGTACATTACGCCTATGGTATCCGAAATATATTCGACCACAGAGAGGTCATGGGATATAAACAAATAGGTATATCCATATTGTTCCTGTAGATCCTTCATTAGATTGATAATCTGTGATTGTATTGAAACATCAAGAGCACTCAAGGGCTCGTCGCAGATGATAAACTTTGGTTTTAGCGCCACTGCTCTTGCAATACTTATTCTCTGTCTCTGACCTCCGGAAAATTCATGTGGATAGCGATAATAATATTGAGGCTGTAATCCACAATCATGCATTACCTTAAGAATATAGGATCTATATTCAGACTTTGGAACTATTTTATGCTCCTTAACAGCTTCTCCAATAATCTCACCTACTGGAAGCCGTGGTGACAGGCTGGAATAGGGATCTTGAAAGATCATCTGCATTTGTGGACGCATCTTTCTAAGATCCTTCTTAGGAACCTTGGACAGATCCTTTCCGTCAAATATTACCTGACCCCCAGTCACTTCATGAAGGCGAAGTATTGTTCGGCCCACAGTTGTCTTACCGCAGCCCGATTCTCCAACCAGACCCATAGTGGTCCCTCGTTTTATTTTAAAGGAAACATCGTCAACAGCCTTGACATATGCCCTGTTTTTTCCCAACGCAAACTTGGAGACGGGGTAGTACTTTTTTAAATTGCTTACTATCAAGATATCATCATTCATATTTTCCATTTTCATCTCTTCTACTGCCATAACTACCTGCCTTCCTCCTTTGCTAGATTTTCTTCAAGGCTGTTTTGACCGTATAGAAAACATGCTGCCTGGTGAGTTGGTGAGAACTCCATCATGCAGGGATAATCCTTAGAGCATATCTCCATTGCCTTATCGCATCTATTATAGAAATAGCAATGGTTAGGCATATTGATAGGGTTTGGAACCTGCCCTCTTATACTATATAGACGATCTTCCGTCATATGTCGACCCGGCTTTGATTTCATAAGCCCTACAGTATAAGGATGCTTAGGATCATGGAAGATCTCACGCACAGTACCCTTTTCAATAATTCTGCCTGCATACATAACAACTACATAATCAGCCATCTCAGCTATTACCCCAAGGTCATGGGTAATAAACATAATGCTGCCATTAATCTTGTTCTTTACATCTCTAAGTAGCTCCAATATCTGTGCCTGAATGGTTACATCTAGAGCAGTTGTGGGCTCATCGGCAATAATTAGTCTGGGATTGCAGACAAGAGCCATAGCAATCATAACACGCTGCCGCATACCTCCGGAAAGCTCGTGGGGATAACTTGAATATACCTTCTCTACTCCGGCAATACCTACAAGGTTCAACATCTCTATAGATCTAGCTCTAGCCGACTCGGGAGTTGCTCCCTCTTCATGGAGAAGGATAACCTCATCCATCTGTTGCCCTATCTTGAAAACAGGGTTTAAGCTGGTCATGGGCTCCTGGAAAATCATTGCGATCTCCTTACCCCGGATTTTTAGCATTCTATCCCTTGGCATTTTGGTTATGTCGTAGCATTTACCGTCACTGGCCTGATAGCGTATGCTACCTTCCACTATTTGTCCAGTAGGACCTTGAACCAGCTGCATCAGGGAAAGGCTGGTAACAGATTTACCGCATCCGGATTCACCCACAACACCCACGATTTTGCCTTGGGGAATATCAAAGCTAACACCGTTTACCGATTTTACGGTGCCTACATCGGTGAAAAAATAGGTGTGAAGGTTGTCAAACTCCACAACATTGGATGGGTCCCTCATTTGAGTCAGATATTCCTCTTCAGATACATTCTTCCTGTTCTTTGCCCTCTCAAATTCTCGTATTATTCTATTGTTTTCCTTACTTATGCGCCTTTCCTCGCGCAGAGTAAGGTACATAGTATCGTCTACACCTTCTATTTTTTTACGTTTAAATATATCAAATAAACCCATGGTGTCACCTACCTTTTCATTCTGGGGTCAAATGCATCTCTGAGTCCGTCACCTATAAAGCTGAAACCTAATACCGTAATGACAATGAGAACTCCTGCTGGTACCCACATGTTGGGGTAGTTAGCAAGAATCTCCTGTCCCTTAGACGGGTCAGCAAGTGCGATCATCGAACCCCATGCAGCTCTGGGGAAGGGAACTCCCAATCCTAGATACGATAGAGTAGATTCATATAGGATTACGCCACCAAGACCCAAAGTTGCGCTTACTATCAATTGTGGCATGGTATTGGGTATCAGATGCCTAAAGATTCTATTTATTACTTTGATACCCGTGGTTTCAGCAGCCATCATATATTCCTGCTCTCTCAGCATGAGGATTTGACCTCTAACAATTCGGGCAACGCCAGTCCAACCCATCAGAGTCAAAAATGCCATCAAATAATATATTCTGTGCTCGGTGGGAATACCCTCAATGGAGCTGATGGTGGCTGAAAGTATCAACAAAATAGGAAGTCCTGGCAGACAAGCGAAGATATCAACGATCCTCATGATCACCTGATCAACCCATTTCCCAAAATAGCCTGCCAACCCACCAAGAACTATTCCAATAAAAGTCTCTAAGAAAATAACTATAAAAGATATAGTTAAGGAAATACGGCCGCCATACATCAGCCTGGTTAATATATCAAAACCGGACGTATCTGTACCGAGCCAATGGTCGGCAGAAGGCGGTGCTTTAAAAAGTACCAACGTCTGGGATTTATCATAGTAAGTATATTGCTTTCCATCAGGCCCATTGAATTGGGCAGAGGAAACCATGTCAGAGTTTCTTTCTATTCTGAATACCTGAGTTTCTTTGTAGCCCCAAGTAGCATCTATGATCAGCGGGCCAACAAAGGAGAATAAAAACACAAAAATAATCATAATCAGACCGACTATGGACAATTTGCTTTTAAAAAACCTCTTGGCTACCATTCGTCCGGGCGATATGACCCTAAAATTCTGTTCTAAGTCTGTTTCTACTTGCTCACTCATATCACTATAATTTAGATTTTTGTTTTTTTCCGTTTCTAAAGCCATTCCCTGAAGCCCCCCTTTATGATAGTTTGACACGGGGGTCAACCACCATGTACATAATGTCTGAAATTAACATACCTAACACGGTAAGGATCGACAAAAACATATTATAGCCCATTATAAATGGGATATCCCCTTGTTGAGTCGCCCTCAGAGCCATGTAGCCAATCCCTGGAATAGCAAATACCGTCTCGGTTATCATAGCACCACCGAAAAGACCGGGGAGCATTCCAGATAGGGTTGTTACCAGAGGAATCATTGTATTTCTAAATGCATGTTTGTATATTACAGTTCTCTCTGACAGGCCCTTAGCCCTAGCAGTCCTGATATAGTCGGAATTTAGTACCTCAAGCATATTGGTTCTGGTGAATTTCATTATTCCCCCAACTCCTAAAAGTGTCAAAACCGTTATAGGCATCACTAAATGCCATGCCTTGTCCAAAAAAATCTGAAAATGAGCATCTGGTGAAAAAAGCTTGGTTGCCGTGGTCAGCCCCTGCAATGGTAAAACACCTAATTTAATGGCAAAAACATTCATCAGCAGTGCAGCCAAAAAGAAGGAAGGCAAAGCCGTTCCCATCATAGCAAAAACCGACACGGTATAGTCATATGCGCTATATTGGTTCACCGAGGCTTTTATACCCATTGGAATTCCTATCATAATTTCTAAAATATAAGAAATAAAGGCCACTATGAATGATATCCATATATACTCTGATAAAACCTTTGTAACCGGTTTACCATATAGGAATGAAAATCCAAGGTCGCCTGACAAAGTGCTCTTTAACCATGTTAAATAGCTGTTGACTATCCCACCAAAGCTTTTGTCAGCAAGGCCATACAATTTTTTTAGGTGCTGTACGTCCTCCAAAGTCATTGCACCGCTCTGTACTGCGGCTGCTGTCTGATTATCTATATAGTCTGCAGGCATTAGCATACTAAGTAAATAGATCAATGCTGAAACGCCAAATAGTATCAATAAAGCCAAAGCGATCCTTTTCAGTAAATATTTCCACATATCCATCCTCAATTCATTAAGAAGTGGTATAAGGCTTATAAAATAAGCCTTATACCCTTAATCTCTATTACAATCAAATTCCTAGTTTAACTCAACATCCCAGATATAGCTAATTGGAGATTGGAATGGAGTTACATCTTCGCCGCTGAAGAGAGAATCAGCTTTGATAACTTCCTTGTTGTAAACAAACATGTTCTTTCTCTGATAGGTCGGAATCTCAACAGCTAAACCTGTGGATAGCTCCAGCGCTCTCTTGTAGATGGTCTTACGCTCTTCTGTGTCCAGAGTGGATCGGCCGGCTTTGATGAGCTCGTTCAGCTCAGTTAGCATTGCCTTCTCTTCGTCTGAACCGTTTTCAAAGAGATAGAAGAGGCCAGTTGCTGAAGTTCCTTGGTTTTCTTTTGGATCCGAATACCAAATCTGGAACATATCTGGATCAACACCGCCGCTTCCCCATGCTGCTGCCCATACCTGGATGCCAGATTCATATGCGGTGCTCAGTTTGCCGAGTAGGTTCTGGTCGGTTTCGATGTCAACCTTTACACCTATCTTGCCAAGTACTTCTTGGGTATCGATAAAGATGGAACCAGCAGGATGGTCTTTTGCCTCTGAAGGCAATGTAAACTTAAAGGTTACCTGAGTACCAGCCTTTTCATGTCCATCTGGATACAGCATCTGGTTGTTGGCTTCGTCATATTTGTATCCTGCCTCTAAGAACAATTGCTTGGAGGTCTCACCTGTTCCATCATAGGGGAATAGGTTTTCAGGATTGTCGGGATAAGCCCACAGCACCTTGGTCATGGTACGATAGTTGACGCTGGCCAGTTCGCCATAGTAGTTGTCTACTGCCAACTGTACGTTCATAGCATGAGCAAGGGCTTTACGAACTTGGAATTCCGGTATAGCCTGAGCCTGGATTCCGATATATCCGTAACCGTCGTTGTCAACCAAGATATAGTCAAGTTTTCCATAATCACCAGAACCACTGGTAATATCGTTGATTATAGTAGTTGATGCGGAAGGATCAGCATAGTGTACTGTTCCTGTCAATACTGCATCAAGCTCTGCGCCTAATGAGATTTCCTGATAACGCAGTGTCTTAATCTTGGGAGATCCAAGCAAGAAGCTGTCGTTAGCAGTGTAGGTTACAACATTGTCCTTGTATTCCTGGAATACATAGGGACCTGCGCCTACAGGCTTTTCGTTCTTGGTCTTTAAGAAGTCCATGAACTCTTTGTTACCTACATCTACACCGTTTTCATTGAGTGTACCGGTGTATCCGTCTGTGTAGTAGTGGAAAGGAGCAACGGTTACCCCTAGCTTGAAGATAGCTGTTGGGTCTACTCCATCGATAACTACCTGTACATATTCTCTTTCTACACCATCATCACTTGTGGTCTTGCCGGTGGTAATACCGCTGATGCTGGGTACTCCGCCTTCAATTCGACCTTCTGAAGCAATGTATAGTTCTTTAACATAGTCTTGAACCACACGGTCTCCAGCTTTTTCGTAGTTGATTCCATTGTCGCTTAGGTCATAGCCATAAGCATCTACAAGATTTTGCCAGTAAACTTTGGCGTCTACGGTATCGCTTGCTAGGTCATATTTGTTGCCCATAGCATCGATAAAGGCACCGTCTTCATCCAGTTCACCAAAGCCCCATAGAACCATACCGTATGCTGCCTGCATATTGGGATTAGCAGCTACCTCATCAGGAGTGTAAGGTGCAAAGTAATCTTCGATATAGCCTACGTAGTTTGTATTTACGTAATCAATGATTTCTTGAGCAAACTTCTCTCCAGCTTCATCCAGATAAGCCCAGAAAGCTTCCTGTTGCTCTTGAGTAGCGCCATCAGCAGGGTTTATAACCATGGAACCGTCATCACCAGTTGTTATACCTGCCTCAATAATAGCCTCAACCTGCTCAAGAACATCCTTGCTGGTCTGATAACGATACTCGCTCATACCCTGAATGTTCATGGTATAGAAGGTAGAAGCACCGTCATACATAGGATCACTAAGTACATACATTGAGAATAGAACATCCTTAGCAGTAACAGGAGTTCCATCACTAAAGGTTATACCGTTCTTTAGAACGAATGTATAAGTAGATTTGGAATTGTCATCGCTTATATCCTGTGTATACTCGTAAGCAAAGCTAGGAACATCGATGCCAGCTTCAGGAGCACCATCCTTGTTGTAGTGCAAGAGGCCAATCAATCTGAGTCATTCCGTAAACATCTACGTCATAAGCTGATGTTGCAAAGAATGGGCTGAACTTGCCATCCAAGGTTCCTGTGCTCAGAACCAGGGGAGTTGTGTCGTTGTTTCCTGTTCTGGGTGTGACAGTTGCGTCATACCTGTCAGCAGGAACGTCAGCAACAACTTCTACCGGCTTTTCAGTTTCATCATTAGTTTCTTCCGGTGTCTGAGAGGGCTCAGGATCGTTTACCTGTTTATCACTAGAGCAGCTTACTGCTGTGAAGACAAATAACATAGCCAACAGTATAGCTAATGCCCTCTTGATTGTTTTGCTCTTCATAAATATCCTCCTTTGTATAATTAGTATCATAGTCAACAGTGCAAGAAAGCACTATTTAACTTTCATACCTTAAAACAAACCATATCAGAATAAATTTGATCC
>JAWLDD010000077.1:0-9158 GCA_041686815.1 Candidatus Atribacteria bacterium
CTGAGATATCCTTTGATGAGCCACTAAATATCGATTGGGATGGCAACGAATTGCTGTTGTCAGACATTTTAGGCACTGAAAATGACTTGATATACAAGATGATAGAGGAAGAAGTTGACAGGGAATTGTTGAATTTGGCCATGGAAAAGCTGTCGGGACGGGAAAAGAAAATAATGGAACTGAGATTTGGTTTAGGCGGAGGTAAGGAACAGACCCAAAAGGAAGTAGCTGATTTGTTGGGTATATCCCAATCATATATTTCAAGGCTGGAAAAGCGGATTATCAAGCGACTTAAAAGGGAAATAGCTAGAATGGTATGATTTAAGTCCTCCAAATTCCACATAAAATAACAAATAATGTAACTTATCAACTAGAATAAAAACCTCTGTCCAGGGTAATACTTCATCTATGGAGATAATGGTTTTCTATACTACTGCAGACGGACGGAGGATTTGGCATGCTTGTAAATAAAGTTGAGATCTGTGGAGTCAACACTTCAAAACTGCCTGTGTTATCAAATGAGAGAATGAAGGAATTGTTTGCCCTGATGCACGCAGGAGACAAGAGTGCCAGGGAAGAATTCATCCAAGGAAACTTGAGACTGGTTTTAAGCGTAATTAAGCGGTTCAACAATAGAGGGGAAAATATTGATGATCTTTTCCAGGTTGGATGCATTGGACTTATAAAAGCAATAGATAATTTCGATCTTTCACATAACGTTAGATTTTCCACATATGCTGTCCCTATGATTATAGGTGAGATACGAAGATATTTGAGAGACAATAACTCCATTAGGGTCAGCAGGTCCTTAAGGGATATTGCCTATAAGGCTCTACAGGTAAGAGACCAGCTAATAAATAAGAATTCAAAGGAGCCAACGGTTACAGAAATAGCTGAAGAACTCAATCTTCCAAGGGAGGATGTAGTCTTTGCCTTGGATGCCATACAGGATCCCATATCACTATTTGAGCCAATCTATAACGATGGCGGTGATGCTATCTTTGTCATGGATCAAGTTAGTGATGAGAAAAATATGGATGATACATGGTTGGAAGGCATTGCACTAAAGGAAGCCATGGGCAAACTTAATCAACGAGAAAAGCTTATACTTACCCTCAGGTTTTTTGAAGGCAGAACTCAAATGGAGGTAGCAGACGAAATAGGCATCTCACAAGCACAGGTTTCTCGACTTGAAAAAACAGCTCTAAATCATATGCGTAAACATATATAAGGGGATAGCCCCTTTTTTTCATACCCTCGTCCTCAAAGGAATATAATGTATCAACTATATATATGAGGGTGAGGGATTCTATGACAAAATCATCGGACTTTCGACAGAAGGAAGTAATAAATATAAGGGACGGCAGAAGGCTGGGAGTAATAATTGATATGGAGTTTGACCTGCATACAGGCAGGATAACGGCCATTGTGGTTCCTGGACCTAGCAAGCTGTTGGGATTTCTAAAAGGAGATAGAGACTATGTAATCCCCTGGGATAAGATAAAGAAGATAGGGGATGACGTTATTCTAGTAGATGTGGATCCTATAAGGTTCGAAAATTAAGAATATTGTCGAAGTATGTGGACAAATGTGGAAATATTTGTTATAATGTTCTTGATATTGGACCAGAGATTAGAATCAGGAACTATAAGTATTATTTGGAGGTTAGTTTATGAAATGTCCATTTTGTGGTAATTTAGACAGCCGTGTTGTAGATTCCCGTCCCACAGATGAAGGGTCCGCTATTCGCAGACGCAGGGAATGCATTGATTGCGCCAAGAGATTTACAACCTATGAGAAGATCGAGACGTTGCCCCTTTTTGTAATAAAGAAGGATGGAAGACGGGAATCCTTTGACCGAAACAAGATAATGGCGGGTTTGTTAAAGGCCTGTGAAAAACGACCGATAGCTATTAAGGATTTGGATAAATTGGTACATGATATAGAAAAATCCATGTATAACACCTTGGATCAGGAGATTACCAGCGAGAGGATAGGTCAGATGGTCATGGAAAAGCTAAAGGATTTAGATGAAGTCGCCTATGTTCGCTTCGCATCGGTGTACAGACAGTTCAAGGATGTAAATAATTTCATTGACGAATTGGAGAAAATCATTCGTGACAGGTAGCAGCATGTGTCATACTATGCCGACTAAGGGAGCCCAAGAGATTGGGGCTCTTTTTTTTGTTTGGAATACAACTATTATGACCTGGGCAACATAAGGTTGATTAGCAAAACAATCTTTCATTAAAATGAGGTGAAAATATGTCAGTTGGCTTGACATTATTGGTAGTAGTCGGCATTCTTTTTATATTTGGCATAGGTCACAACGTACTGGATCGAATGCGGTTGAGCGATAAAACTGCATTGCTGTTCATGGCAGGCATATTAATAGGTAGCTTTATACCTAATATCCCCTTAGGAAGAAGGCTATCAATAAACATTGGAGGTGCTATAATACCTCTCATACTTGCTATATATGTCTTTTCAAAGGCAGGAACCACAAAAGAGAGAACTCGGTCAATATTAGCTGCTATATTGGCAGGCATAGGGGTGTATATTGCTGGAAAGCTGTTGCCACATGAGCCTGAGGCCATGTTGATAGATCCCAATTATGTATACGGCATAATAGCTGGGATTATTGCCTATCTCTTTGGCAGATCCAGACGAGCTTCCTTCATAGCAGGAATAGTAGGTGTAATGCTAGCCGATATAGCCCAGGGAGTAATAAACTATATGAACAATTTGCGTACTCCAGTGCGATTGGGAGGCGCAGGAGCTGTGGATGCAGTGGTTATATCTGGGTTTTTGGCGGTTTTTTTGGCTGAAGTGATCGGAGAAATTCGTGAAAAAATACAGGGAGGTACCGAAAAAAAGCATATGGGATACCATAAGGGAGAATTTATAAACTTGGTAGATTTTGATGCAGAGGAAGGGGAAGGTGAAGGTGAAAAGCAAAAGTAGAGTCAAAAGTGCTATATTGATCCTAGCTACCATCTTATTTACAATGCTACCTGCCAATGTGAGCATAGCCGACGATTGGTATGAAGATGAACCAGGCTATTTCACTCTCTTCGATGAAGAGGGGAAGGAGCTCACCTCCATGGCGGGTGAAATGTTTGCCGATGACGAATATATAAGCAGTGACAACAAGCACTATTCAGTTTCAAGGGTGGATAAAAAAGGAAGAAAGGCTCATGCCAAGTACTTAGGAGAGATAGAGCTACCAGAATTTGAAGAAGTCACCCAACTGTCCATGGAACTGTCCATGGAAGCCCTTGCTGCTCAAAAGGGAGACAGAAGCGTTTTGCTATATTGTACCCATAGCGATGAATCCTACGTTCCCAGTGATGGACAGCCTAGCATACCGTCTAAGGGTGGGATTTATGATGTTGCTGAGAGCTTTAGAAACGCTTTAGAAAAAAAAGGAATAAAAGCAGTATTGGACAAGACTTCTCATGACCCCCATGACGCTGGTGCATATCGCCGCTCTCGACAGACGGCAGTTGATCTCATAAGAAAGAACATGCCTGTTGCCGCAGTTTTTGATCTTCACAGGGATGCCACGCCTAAGCATACCTATGAAACCAATGTAAACGGGGAATATATGAGCAAGGTGAGAATAGTAATAGGGAAAAGAAATCAAAACAGAAAGGCCAACGAAGAGTTAGCTTATAGGATAAAGGCAATAGCCGATAAAGCCTATCCTGGGTTAATAAAGGATATATATATTGGTCGGGGAGAATATAACCAGGAACTATCCCCACGTTCGCTGCTCTTTGAGTTCGGAACCCATGAAATAAGCAAGGAAGCAGTACAAAAATCAGCAAGCTATATGGCGGATGTAGTCAATAAGGCTATATTCGGTGGAGTATTTAAATCCAAGGAGCCTGCTGCTGCTCCAGCCAAACCAGAGGTTAAACAACAGAGTACAAAAGAAAAGAGCTATAGGGTAAAGCCTATAAACCAAGAGACTCAAAAAGGGGCCGGTAGAGGTATACTATGGTTTGTAATCATAGCAGCCGTAGGCATTGGCATATTTGCCCTTATCAGCAAGAGCGGCAACGAAATGGCAGGCGGTTTAGGCAATTTGTTTGGCAGAAAGAAGCGAGAGTAGGACAGATAAACTAGAGGAGATAGGATTTGAAGATAATCTATTATAGCCACAGTTGGACCTATGGGGCATACGCAATGGCTGCTATTCATGTAGGAATATACAAGGAAGAAAAGCTCCCCTGTTTGAATGATATTTTGAGACAGTGGGAGCTATGTTTTATGTACGGCCATCAGCGAGGTAATCTTATATATATTGGACTGGATGAGAGTATGAGGGAGGTATATGTTATAGGTAGTGGCAGCCATGGTGGAATGATAAAAAAAGCTTTTGATAGCTTTAACGCCTTGTATGGCATAGAGGAAGGAAATCACTATGTAGATGCTACAAGATGGGATAACAGTGTGAGATATTTGGTACACCTGACCCAAAGGTATCCCTTTCTAGATGGAATAGCAAGAAAGTTGTTTACCAGTTGTTTTAAATTTAGTTACTCTATGTGGAGGGACAAAGTGCAAAGAGAAAAAGAAAAACTGTCGAGAGGAACAAAACTATGAAACTGTTTTACCATTGCTTTGGAGGGGCACATACCTCTATAACCTGCGCTGCAATTCACCTGGGCTTTTTACCTGTGGATAGGACACCCACCCATCGAGAGTTTGCCTATGTTGCTCATTATGACAAGATGGAGAATAAAAACCTGGGAACACCTGTCTATATAGGCAGGGATGAGTTTGGAATCGATATATATGCCATTGGATTTAAAAATGCCTGTAGCATGATGATACCCGCCATAAAGAGCTATTTGAATGTTAATAACATCCCATCGAAGGATGTTTTGTTTGTGGAAGCTTTAGTAAAGCTACATCCCATTACCGCCATAGGTGGAATTGCATCTAGAAGGCTGCATTTAGTGTCCTTAGGTCGTCCCTTAACGGTGTGGGGTATAAGGAGGAGCTATCAGGTATTTATTGATCTGGTGTCTGGAGTAAAAGAAAACCTATCCCAAAGATTTGGAATGTCTTGACTTTAATAGCCTTTTAGTTGATAATATTACTATATAAAATCATTAGTATCAGGTAATAAAATCTAGTAATAAAGGCGTGGTAAATATTGAAGATTAGAGCCCATACTATAGCAGGCGTAAATCCGGGCAGCATCGCAGAAGAGATGGGTGTAGAACCGGGAGATAAATTAATAGCCATCAACAACACTGGTATTGTTGATGTATTGGACTATTTGGAGTGGATTGAACAGGATTACCTGGAATTGACCATTGAGAAGAAAGATGGAGAACAGTGGATTTTGGAGATAGAAAAGGATCCAGAAGAGGATCTTGGTATAGATTTTGAAATGCCGCTTATGGACAAAAAGAAGGGGTGTGCAAACAATTGCATATTTTGCTTTGTAGATCAGTTGCCGCCTTCATCTCGCTGTAGTCTTCAGTTTAAAGATGATGACTGGAGGCTTTCATTTTTAATGGGAAATTATATAACTCTTACCAACCTATCCCCTTTGGATATAAAGAGGATACACCAAAATAGGATAAGCCCTCTCTATGTTTCCATTCATACCACCAATCCCGAGCTGAGGGTAAGGATGATGAGAAACAAAAGAGCAGGTGAGATATTAGATATATTAGAAGGATTTCGTAGCAATGGCATATCCATGCATTGCCAGATCGTGCTGTGCAGAGGTGTAAACGATGGCCACGAACTGGACAAAACTTTGGAAGACCTATGGTCTTTTCGTGAAATAATAAAGTCAATAGCTGTTGTTCCCGTTGGCCTAACGGGGCATCGTGATGGACTGGAAAATTTGCTGCCTTATGATAAGGACTCCTCAAATCTGGTTATAAATCAAGTAGAAAGGTGGCAAGCCTTATTCAGAGAAAAATTGGGTACATCCTTGGTCTTTGTTGCTGATGAATTCTACATCATGGCAGATAGGCCAATGCCAGACTATGAAGCCTATGAGGGATTTCCACAGATTGAAAATGGCGTAGGACTGGTGCAAAAGTTCCGCTATGAATTTTCCCAGGCCTTGGACAGCATAAATACCAACTGTGATAATAAAGACCAGCTTTCCATAGTCACCGGCGAATCCGCTGGAGGTATCATGGAGGAGATAGGGAAAATATTAGAGAAAATGACGGGTAAAACTATCTATGTATATCCAATAAAGAATAGATTCTTTGGAGGTAAAGTTACGGTAGCTGGATTGGTTACCGGAGGTGATATCATAGAAAGCTTAAAAGGAAAACTCTTAGGACATAAAGTCCTCATTCCTGATATAATGCTTAGGCAGGGTGAGGATGTGTTCTTGGACAACATGTCCTTGGATGAATTAAGCACGGAGCTGGGGGTAAAGGTAGTACCAGTTTCGGTAGATGGTAAAGCCCTGGTAGAAGAAGTTATTCAAGAATGACTGTTTAGAGGCTTAGTTTAATAAACCTAGAATAGATAAAAGGTGGGGAGAAAAGTGATAAATCCAATTGTTGCAATTGTAGGTAGACCCAATGTAGGGAAATCCACACTTTTTAACCAATTGGTGGGACAAAGGATATCTATAGTAGACGATCGCCCGGGAGTAACTCGGGACAGGATTTATGCCGATACAGAATGGCTGGATAGAAAAATCACCCTTGTTGATACAGGAGGAATTGATGTTGAAAGCCAAGATGAATTGGTAGCTCAAATGAAACAGCAAGCCACCATAGCCATAGAAACTGCTGATGCTGTTATCTTTCTGGTGGATGGAAAGGAAGGAATTACACCAGCAGATCAAGAAGTAGCCAACATTCTCAGAAAAACTCATAAGCCCATCGTGCTGGGGGTCAATAAGATAGATGCTCCCCACGAGGAGGATATGTTATATGAGTTTTATAATCTGGGAATAGGCAATCCAATATCCATTTCAGCATCCCACAAAAGAGGACTGGGAGATCTATTGGATGCCGTTGTAGATCACCTTCCCCTAAATGAACAACAAGATGATAAAGAGGATATTATCAAGATAGCTGTTTTAGGCAAACCCAATGTAGGCAAATCCTCCATAGTGAACAATCTTCTGGGAGAGGAAAGAGTCATCGTCAGCGATATCCCTGGCACCACAAGGGATGCTATAGATACTCCTTTTGAAGTGGATGGCCAAAGATATGTCATCATCGATACTGCGGGCATCAGAAGAAAGAGCAGAATAACCCAGGATCTTGAAAGATATAGTGTCATTAGAGCTTTAGCAGCTATTCGAAGGTGTGATGTTGCATTAATGGTCATAGACGCTACCCAGGAAGTTACCGAGCAGGACGCCAAGATTGCCGGACTTATCCATGAGGAAGGTAAGGGCTGCATTTTGGTTATGAACAAATGGGACCTCATAGAGAAGGACACCAATACCATGAACCAATTCAGAAAACGGCTGTATAACGATTTGGCTTTCATGCAGTATGCTCCTAGTATCTTTACATCTGCCCATACCGGGCAGCGGATAACAAATATTATAGAGATGGTCAACCGAGTATATGAGGAGTGTACTTTCCGGATATCTACTGGAATACTAAATGATTGCATTGCCGACGCTGTTTCCTTTGTGGAACCGCCATCGGATAAGGGCAGAAGACTAAAGATCTATTATGGGACACAGGTATCCATAAAACCGCCTACCTTCGTGCTCTTTGTAAATGACCCGGATCTAATGCATTACTCCTATCTCAGATATCTGGAGAATCATTTTAGAAAGAGCTTTGGGCTAGAAGGAACCCCAATCAGAATTTTTGTTAGGCAAAGAGCCAACAACTGATAAAGAGAGGAGCTTGTAATGAAGTATATACTAATAGCTGTTATAGGATACTTATTGGGCAACATTTCTTCCTCTTACCTAGTGGGCAAGCTGGGCAGCAATATCGATGTACGCAAACATGGCAGCGGAAATTTAGGTGCTACCAATGCCTTTAGAGTGCTAGGTTTTAAGGCAGGCAGCATTGTGTTTATAGGTGATACAATTAAGGGCATCCTCGCTACCGTTATAGGATTGCTGCTAACAAAGGGTGACAGCATAGGTGGCCTCATTGGTGGAATGGCAGCCGTTGCAGGACACAACTGGCCATTTATGTTGGGCTTTAAGGGCGGTAAAGGCATAGCAACTTCATTTGGTACAATCGTTTTACTCTTTCCCGGTATTGCCCTTATTCTCCTGGTAGTTGAGGTGCTGGTCATTGCCTTTACCGGCTATGTGTCTTTGGCATCCATAACTGTGGCAATACTCTTTCCCATATTGGTTATAGCCTTTGGATATAATATCAAACTTATCATAGGAGCTTTGTTGCTTGCTGCATTGGCGGTTTTCAGACATAAGGACAATATATCCAGGCTGTTGAAGGGAACTGAAAATAAGATAACCTCTCGTAAGGGAAGAAAGCTCCAATAAATGGCTTCAGTTTTTAATGACAACTTGTCATAAACCTTTTCCCCTAACAATATACATTATTATAGATATTTATGTATGTTGAGGTTGTAATGCGTTCATGTTGCAATCTAATAACAGGGAGGGAAAAGGTGATGGAGAAATTCGACTTGTATCGGGATATTGCCGAACGTACCGATGGCGATATATACATAGGAGTGGTAGGGCCAGTTAGAACGGGCAAGTCCACTCTGATAAAGAAGATCATGGATTTACTGGTTCTTCCCAACATAGAAAATGATCATAAAAGGGAGAGAGCTATAGACGAGATGCCTCAAAGCGGAGCAGGGCGTACTATTATGACCACCCAGCCCAAGTTTGTTCCCGATGAAGCTATTGAAATCACTATCCGTGAGAATGCCAGCTTGAGAGTACGCATGGTGGATTGTGTAGGCTATTTGGTGAAGGGAGCCATGGGACATATGGAAGGAGATAGTCCCAGGATGGTACGCACCCCTTGGTTTGACTATGATATTTCCTTTGAGGAAGCAGCGGAACTGGGAACCAGAAAGGTGATTACAGATCATTCTACCATCGGGCTTGTGGTTACTACTGACGGAAGTATCACGGATATTTCCCGTTCCAATTACATAGAGGCAGAAGAGAGGGTAGTTAGTGAATTAAAAGAACTTAATAAACC
>JAWLDD010000078.1:0-9088 GCA_041686815.1 Candidatus Atribacteria bacterium
CGAATGGCCAGCTCCTATGCTAAGACGCAGCTTTTCTTTGGACAAGGACATCAAAAAGGCAAGGGTATATATATCAGGTTTAGGATATTATGAGCTAAGCATTAACGGCGAGAAGGTTGGAGATCAGGTTTTAGCTCCGAGCTTTACCAGCTATGATAAGACTGTGCTATACCAGACTTTTGATGTAACCAATGCTCTGCAAAAGGGTGAAAATGCCGTAGGAGTTGTGCTAGGTAATGGATGGTACAATTGCTCTACTCAAGAAGTTTGGCTCTTCAAGCAAGCGCCCTGGCGCAGCCATCCAAAACTCCTGTTCCAGATGCACATCGAGTATAAGGACGGAGATAGGCAAGTAATAGTAAGCGATACAAACTGGCGAGGAACAACCGGACCAATCGTATACGATAGTCTTCGAAACGGTGAGACCTATGATGCCAGGCTTGAGATAGATGGATGGACACAGCCCGGATTTGATGATCAGAGCTGGGAAAACGCAAGAATAACTCGTCCACCAGGAGGCGTTCTTAGATGCCAGCAGATGACACCTATTAGAGTCACTCAAACCATTAAACCCATATCCTTAAAAGAGGTTAGGAAAGGGGTTTGGGTATATGATCTGGGTCAGAGCATTTCAGGCTGGGCTAAGATACGGGTTAGTGGCCAGGCAGGGACAGAGATTGTACTTAAATACTCTGAGAACCTGGCAGAAGATGGGGATATAGATCCATCTAACATAGATATCTTTGTAAAGAGCGGTGAATTCCAAACCGATCGCTATATACTAAAAGGTGAAGGTATTGAAGAATGGGAACCTCGCTTTACTTATCACGGTTTTAGATATGTTCAAATGACCGGATTTGATGGCGTGCCTACTCTGGACAATCTTGAAGGAAGGGTTGTTCACACAGATTTCGAGGTTAGGGGAGAGTTTGAATGCTCTAATGAGCTGTTCAATACCATCCAAAAGTGCAGCCGATGGTCTACATTGACAAACTATCACGGAATGCCCACGGATTGTCCCCACAGGGAAAAGAACGGTTGGACAGGGGATGCAGCTCTTTCAGCCGAACAGACCATATTAAACTTTCATCCGGGTACAACATATACCAAGTGGCTGAAGGATTTCATTGATGCGCAAAGACCAAATGGCCAACTACCGGGAATTATTCCCACAGGTGGATGGGGTTACAATTGGGGAAGCGGTCCTGCATGGGATAGCGCTATCATATTGATAACCTGGAATGTATACCTCTACTATGGAGATACATCCATCTTGAAGGACATGTATGACAGCATGAAAAAATATGTAGACTACATTGCATACATGGCCAATGATCATATAGTGGAGTTTGGTCTTGGTGATTGGTGTCCACCAAGGGCAGAAGGCTATACTCACAATAGTTGTCCCACAGCAATAACCGATACTGCCTACTACTATATAGACACCTATATCCTCAGTAAGGTAGCTTCTATCTTGAACAAGGAAGAGGATGCTCAGCGCTATGCTAAGCTGGCACAGGATATCCGACAGGCCTTTAGGGATAAGTTTGTAGATATAGATGCAGGAGAGGTAACTGGCAACAGTCAAACAGCCTTGGCCTGCGTACTGTATCAGGGTCTCGTGGACAGGGAGGAAGCTTCAGGGATATTGGTAACCTTGGAGGATGAAATAAAACGCTATGACTATCATCTAGATTGCGGTATTTTGGGAACAAAATATATCATGCATGCTTTAACGGAATATGAGCGAAGTGATTTGGCCTATGCCATGGCTAATCAGACCACCTATCCCAGTTGGGGACATTGGATAGCCCAGGGTGCCACTACCCTTTGGGAGGACTGGGATGGCGTAGGTTCTCGAAATCACCATATGTATGGTGATATCAGTGCCTGGTTCTATAAAGGATTGGCTGGCATAAATCCAGATCCAGAAAAGCCTGGATTTAAGCATATAATCATAAAACCCAATCCAGTGGGGGATTTGAAATGGGTAAATGCATGGCATCAATCCATGTACGGAAAGATACTAAGCAATTGGAGCTTGGACAATGACCAGTTTAACCTTCAGGTAAGTATTCCCCCAAATACCACAGCTACGGTTCATTTACCTACAAAGGATAAGGACGGTATCAAGGTAAATGGGCAGGATATCAACCAGGTACATGGTATTAGGATCATAGACAGCACAGACCGACGGGTTGTTGTATCCATAGGTTCTGGAGAGTATAGTTTTACTATAAAGATGTAGCTATTATGTTTAGCCTGTAATGCTCTTATTATTAAAATAAACCTCTGGAAAGAATAAGCTAAAACACCCTACTAGAGTGCCTGTGATCTTTAAATTTATGATGCTAAATTAGAATGAAATAATAGGCTTATTACTTGACAATTTCCTTGCCAACTCGGTTTCTTACTCACTTAATATTTTTCATTACAGTGATAATTAATAATGATCACGAAATTGTTAGTATTAAATAATTGTCGGGTTATACCATGAAAACATAAAATGAGTAGAGTGAGAAAGGTGATACATATGAAAGAAGTTCGTTTTGAATACATGCGACCAGGACAAATTCTGGAGGCAAAAGCTGATAAGTCTATAGCTTATCTTCCAGTAAGTCCAATTGAATGGCATGGTCCTCACAACCCAATGGGAATAGATGGGCTTCATGCATATGCAACAGCCTTGGAAGTTGCAAGGAGATATGGCGGAGTAGTTATGCCACCAGTTTTTGCGGGACTCGCTCCAAATTTCTCAGATAAGATGCTGGAGAATATGGGATTCACTAAACCTTTTCCTGAAATTGAAGGAATGGACTTTCCGAATAATTCAGTACCTAGTATGTATTGGAAGGAAGAAGTATACAATTTAACTATACGTGAACACATACGGTTAATTATGAAATATGGTTATAAATTAATAGTTATTGTTACTAATCATGGTAACCTAAGAAAGATTGCCCATGAAGTAACTTTAGAAAACCCATCTTGCCTATGCATAAATGCATCATGCATTGGGAAAATATTCGCAGAAAATGGTGAGCAAGGACATGCAACAAGAGGGGAGCAATCAATAGTTATGTACCTTTGGGGGGACTATGTTGACTTTTCTGAACTCCCATCAAAAGAAGAGGTTCCTCGATTAAAAAATATAGACTATGCTATTATTGACCAAAGAACATTTGAAGGAAATCCAAACGAGGACTTCACAGTTGAAAAAGATCCTAGGGATGCAACAGCTGAGATGGGTAAGGAATATTTTGAAAGCGGTGTTCAAAAAGTATTAAATATTGTTAGAGAAGCATATAAAAGTATAGTGTAAAAAATTCGATAAAACTCTTGCCACGGTATATTGATAGCTCAGTCTGCTAATATGGAGTATCTAAGCTTGTTGTGCTCTATACAGATCTTATTATCCCTTGGAGCTTTATCTTTTGTCAACGGGATGCATGTGATGCTAGTCAACATGCCGTGGGGGGCTCATTGCCAAACAGACCTTGGAAATAATGAGGATGCATGCTATCGTGCATTGTAAAGCTTGTAAGCATTTTACCTCCAAGGTCTTTTTTTTGTGTTTTCATAGTTTAGTTAACAATACCATTTAATCTTAGTAAAAGAATACCGATTTTATTATAGGTTCGAATGGATATTCCGATAATACTGTTATACTATTCGTATACTACCAGAATTTGTATCTTGTTGTTACTGAAATACACATATACATAGTTATTACTGTAGTATCTGAATATGTAAAGATAAGATGTTTGTATATTAGGCTACTGATTAAAAACGTTTTATGATATAATGTTAATGAATTATTTGGATGACGGAAAATATGAAATTAAGTGAATATAGCAGCTTAATTGCTTATACCTGACTAGGAAAAATAAGCTGTTGCATACTCTTGATAGCTAAATTTCACATATACGGAAGGTGATAATATGGATACAAGCAATTTGCACAGAATAAAGGTGAGCGACAACAGAAGGTTTCTTGTAAAGGAAGATGGTACTCCTTTTTTCTGGCTAGGCGATACAGCATGGGAACTGTTTCACAGACTAAACCGGGAAGATGCAGAATACTATTTAAAAACTCGATCTCAGCAAGGTTTTACCGTAATACAAGCTGTAGCACTAGCGGAATTTGATGGGATTAGAATAGCAAATGCATATGGAAGAAAGCCTTTGCTAAAAAATGAAAATGGAGAGTATGATCCTAGTCTACCAGATGTTTCATCAGATACTGACGATTATGACTACTGGGATCATGTTGACTACATAATAGATAAGGCAGCTGAATATGGATTGTATATTGGGCTGCTGCCCACATGGGGCGATAAGATCAACCAAGGGTGGGGGAAAGGTCCTGAAATATTCAGCAAAGAAAACGCTTTTGTATATGGCAAGTGGCTAGGTCAAAGGTACAAGGAGCGCAACAATATAATCTGGGTATTAGGTGGAGATAGACCCCTGTTAACCTCACGACACTTTGACATAGTAAACTCTATGGCTAAAGGCTTGAAAGAGGGGGACGGCGGTAGACATATAATGACCTTCCATCCTTTGGGAGAACATTCATCTACTTACCATGTCCATGATGAGGATTGGCTGGACTTTAATATGATCCAATCAGGGCATCGAAGGGTCAATATAGAAAATTATAAGATGGTGACCGAGGATTATAATAGGCTGCCCACCAAACCAACCTTTGATGCTGAGCCATGTTATGAAGACCATCCAATAGGATTCAATCCAGTAAATGGCTATTTTGATGATGCAGATGTTCGAAAGGCTGCATACTGGGCAGTCTTTGCCGGAGGGTTAGGTCACACCTACGGACATCATTGCATATGGTCCATGCGTACCGAGATCGAGCCTTACTTCATAATGGACTGGAAGACCGCGCTGTTTAGGCCAGGAGCAAAGCAGATGAAGCATTTAAGATCCTTAATGGAATCGGTATCCTTCCTTGACAGAGTTCCTGACCAGGAGTTAATAGCTGAAAACTACGATGGAGCTAATCATCTAAGGGCAACTAGAGGGGCCGACTATGGGCTGATATATTCCCCAAGTGGGCTAAAGATCAAAGTAAATATGGGGATATTACAGGGAGATTCGGTAGAAGCCCAATGGTATGACCCCAGAACCGGTGAATATGTATATATAGATAGATATGAAAACAAAGGAGTATTGGATTTCCTGCCACCATCATCAGGCAGAGGACATGACTGGGTATTGGTTATTAAAAGTTCAAAATAATAATGGAAAGGTAGTGTGATAATATGGCATTATTGACAATCAACTTTGAAAGTCGTTATTTGATGGGAAATACGGAGGTTAGTGTGATTCTGCCCAATAAACCCTACAATCAATCACCAAAGGAGTTTTACGGCAATGGTAAGAAGTATCCGGTACTATGGTTGCTTCATGGTACCTTTGGGGATCACACGGATTGGATAAGAAAATCCAATATAGAAGTATACGCTTGTGAGAGGGATGTCATTGTCGTCATGCCAAGCGCTCTCAACAGCAACTATTCCAACTGGGACACCTTCGCCATAGGCTATTCCATGTGGGATTATCTTACCGAGGAATTGATGCCTCTTGTTTATAATTGGTTGCCAGCATCTGACAAGAGGGAGGACAACTTTATAGCCGGTCTCTCCATGGGAGGTGGCGGTGCCATAAAGTATGCAGCATGGCATCCTGACAAATTTGCAGGAGTAGCGGTTTTGTCAGCCTTTGCTAGAAATATCAGTGAAATTGATCCAGAGAATGTAGACCCAAGAACCCTAAACAGCATCCGCAACGCAGGGGGATTTGAAAACTTCCTAAACTCCTATGAGAATGTCTGGGATAGGCTAGCACAGCTAGCTAGCTCGGATAGTCAGCCGAAGATATACTGTGCCTGCGGCACCGAGGATTTTCTGTATGAGTATTACCTGAAATTCAAGGAATACGTCAAAGAGCTCAACCTGGATGCCTTCTTTGAAGAAGGACCTGGAAGCCATGAATGGCGTTTTTGGGACAAATATATCGAGAGAGCTATGGACTACTTTGGCCTAGAAAAAAATTAGAATTAGGAGGCTAGCAATGGCAATAATAGACGTGAACTTTTTTTCAAATACCTTAATGAGACAAGTCACATATAAGGCTATTGTACCAACGGATAAACCTGTTATGCCAGGGGAAAAACCTGAGGAACTAAAACCTTTTAAAACCCTATATCTGTTACATGGTATCATGGGTAATTACAACGATTGGGTGACACATACACGAGTGACCAAGCTAGCTGCTGAGAAGGGAGTAGCTGTGGTAATGCCATCAGGGGACAACAGCTTTTATGTGGACCAGCAATCAGCTTGTAACAATTACGGAGAATATATTGGGCGTGAATTGGTAGAGGAGACCAGAAAATTGTTCCCCTTATCCCACAAAAGAGAGGATACCTTTATAGGCGGCCTTTCCATGGGCGGTTATGGGGCTGTTAGGAACGGACTAGAATACTATAACACCTTTGGTGCAGTGGTAGGATTGTCTTCAGCATTTATTTTAGATCATGCAGTCAACTCCACAGAAGAATCCCATTGGCCATTTGGCAGAAGAAGCTATTATGAGCATGTGTTTGGAGATATATCCAAGTTAATAGGCAGCGATAAGGATCCGAAGGCCCTAGTAAAGAGGATAAAGGAAGATAAAGGCAGCTTTCCAAGGATCTATTTAGCCTGCGGTACAGAGGATTTTCTCATTGAAAGTAACCGTCAGTTCAGAGATTTTCTGGTTTCAGAGGGCGTAGAGCATACTTATGTAGAGAGCAAAGGCGTTCATGATTGGAAATTCTGGGATGAGTACATTGAAAAAGCATTGGATTGGTTAGTTAAATAGAGTGAATTGTGTATAGGTGTTTATAGAAGTAAAAGGGGGGTTAGCATGTTTGATCAAAAGGGACGTTTTATTGTAGAGGACTATTCAAGGAAATCTACATTTGCCAGCTTCTTACCAGGCATATGCGGTGAGATGGGCATCCCTATTTGGTGCTTCTATGTAAATAGAGGTCAAGCCATCGCCAGCTTTGGCTCGGAGAGTAAGTTAAATTCCATTATGGAATTCTATCCTGCTCACCAATCCTACCAGAAGACACCTACCAATGGATTCAGGACCTTTATGAGAGTAAAGGGAGATCTTTATGAACCCTTTAGGGATGATTTAATACCAAAGATGATGTACATTGGTATGAATGAATTGGAGATTGAAGAATGTTGCTCGCAGTATGGTATCCGCACCAATGTACTATACTTTACAATACCTGAAGAGCCCATCGGAGCATTGGTCCGAAAAGTTACCATAACCAACACCACCACTGAGGACTTAGAGATAGAGCTTTTAGATGGTATGCCCTATGTTTTGCCCTATGGCTTAAATACAGATTTCATGAAATCCATGGGCCAGACTATGAAAGCTTGGATGCAGGTAGAGGATGTAGATACCAAGCTTCCCTATTATAGACTTCGGGCAAGTACATCAGATGTAACAGAAATAGAGGAGATCGTTGAAGGGAACTTTTACTTTACTCTTACGGATAACGGTGAAAAACTGCCGGTTATAGTGGACCCAGAGGTAGTATTTGAATACGACACCAGCCTAAATAAGCCTATAGGATTTTTGAATCACAGTATAGAAGAACTATATGCCATGAAACAGGTAGTACAAAATAATGTGCCCTGCAGCTTTTTCGGCAAAAGACTAACCTTATCCCCAGGGGAGAGCTATTGTCATTATGCAATGATTGGTAAGGTGGAAAGAAAGGATATTCTAAGGAATATGGGTGAGAAATGCTCTAGGCCAGGCTATTTTGAAGAGAAATATGAGCGAGCTAGAAGCCTAACCGAAGAATTGTGTAAAGTTATCGATACAAAAACTGCATCGAATATATTTGATGCCTATTGTAAAAATATCTTCATGGATAACTTTTTACGTGGAGGTTATCCCATTTTGCTAGGAAATGACAAGGTATACTATATATACTCCCGCAAGCATGGTGACCTGGAAAGGGATTACAATTTCTTTTATCTGCTTCCTGAGTACTATTCCCAGGGCAATGCCGCTTTTCGCGATGTAAACCAAAACAGAAGATGCGACACCCTATTTTGGCCCTATGTGAAGGACTATAACATCAAGCTATTCTATAACCTTATCCAAATAGACGGATACAATCCCCTTTCTGTTCTAAATTCTTCATTTACAGTTAATAGTGAAAGCATAGAAGAAGCTGTTGCCCAAGCTGAAGATGGCTGGGATGAGTTGAGGCAGCTTTTAACCAAACCCTATACCCCAGGCAGTCTATTGAAGTTCGTAGAGCAAAAGGGCATCAGGCTTAAAGGCTCCCCAAAGGAATTTCTTGATCATGTGGTTAGCTTATCGGAGACAAATATCAATGCAGAGTTTGGCGAGGGATATTGGTGCGATCATTGGACCTATAATTTGGATCTGGTTGAGGCATACCTTGCTGTTTATCCGGATAAGGAAAAAAGCCTTCTATACGATGATGATACCTACACCTATTTTGAAAGTAAGGTGCTGATAAATCCTAGAATCAAGCGCTATACAAAAACCGACAGAGGGGTCAGACAATATAATGCCTTAGATGTAGACACTAAAAAGGATGTCTTGCACAATGAACTAAGGACAAACTATGGTGAGGGAGATGTATACAGATCCAACCTAATGACTAAGATGGTTATAATGGCCATAAATAAGTTTGCAGCTCTAGATCCATACGGCATGGGAATAGAGATGGAAGGCGGTAGACCAGGATGGTATGATGCTCTTAATGGACTTCCCGGACTATTTGGTTCTTCTATGGCTGAAACTTACGAGCTTAGCAGACTGCTGGACTTCTTAATTAGGGTAACACGCAAGTATGGTATTGAAGTAGCCGTTCCCATTGAAATCGCAGATTATATTGAAATGGTCAATAGCCTACTAAGTCAATTCAACCAGGGACAGCTAGACAACTTTGACTTTTGGAATGAAGTAAACAATACAAAGGAAACCTTCCGTGATACCGTCCAGTTTGGCATTGAAGGCAC
>JAWLDD010000079.1:0-9071 GCA_041686815.1 Candidatus Atribacteria bacterium
GCCACGGAAAGGCCAATTTCCATTGGTATTCCTCTAATGGCTAGGAGAATTAACATAGAACTTTCAAAACTGCCTATACTGCCTGGTAGCATAGGAACCATTCCCGCTATATATGTGAGGAATGTTATGGCTGCTACAGACATATAATCCATCTCTATAGCAAATCCCTTCATCACCAACAGAAGTTTAAATGCGTAAAAACACCATATAAAGATTGCCAGCAGCATTTGTGCTAGGAGCTTTTTCTTATCCTTTAATAAATCCTTTATTATACTGCTATAGTCCTTTAAGGTTTTATCTATTTTGGGCATGAACTGATATTTACCAAATATCTTGTTCAGTAGCCTTATTATGAAATCTGGTTTTAGCGAGAATAAAATTAGTGCTCCCATAAAAATAGAAAATACGGCTATGACAGCAGAAAAAATATACAAGTGATATCTAAATTGGGTGCCCATTTTAAAGCTAAACCATAAAAGACTAAGTAAAGTTAAGAACAGAAAGCTTATTAGGCTTAGAGTTTTCTGCAATCCTACTATTATAGTAGCCTCCCCAAAATCTATGCTTAGTCTTTTTCTAAGTTCATAGACTCTGGCCAATTCGCCTCCGGCCTTTACCCCAGGAGTAATGGAATCTACTATATTCCCCTTTGCATTTACCATTAGGATATCCCGATAAGATACACCCCTTTTTACCCTCAAAGCCATTGAACGCCATTGAAGAGCCAGCAAAAGCATTGTAAGGCACTGTGATAGGAGCAGTAGCACTATGATGTTGGGGGATATGGATCTAATGTGGATATATACATCTCTCCAGTCAGTAGTTATTATGATATATCCCAGAGCTATAGCAGCTAGAACATAGAGAGCACCTTTTATTAGGTTCTTCTTCATGCCAATCACCCTAGACCTTTTCCATGAGCAAAATTTCATCCATAGTTTTTGCCTTGCAACCCATGGAGATGCGCCTAATGGCCTCAGCATTTCTTTTGATGAAATCATCGGTTATGTTGGAATAGAATCGCTGTAATGTCTTTCGAGGCATCCTAACAATTATTCTATTTCCTTCTTTCGACTTTTCCCATAAATTTTTAAGCACCTCTTCTTTAGGACTTACTTGTAGGGCTACATGAACTACATCATAAGGCTCTATATCTATATCCTGCCCTTTTGCGTTAATCACAGTAATTCTATCCTGCAATCCTAATTTGCGAATCACATTTCTAGCGCATTTCACTGCGTTATTATCTATGTCTATAACATGGATGTGAGCATTGGTTTGATATGCAATCTCTATGGCAGTACAGGGGATAGGGCCACCGCCAATGCATAAAACCCTATCCCAGTTTCGTACATTGGCCAGCCTAATTTCTTCTTTTACTATATTCCGGTAATATAGACAGCAGAGTTTAATCAGTGGATTATATTTACAAAACAATCTCTCAACCCATTTTGTACAAGTCCTTATCATGTTTCTTCTCCTATCCCATAAATCCTAAAATAATACTGCCTATTTGATTTATTATTCCGCCAAAGACAAAGGCAGAGGTGGTGGTTATTAATCCGATGAGGAGAGCCACCTTTAGAGAAAACTCCTTTGTAAGCACACCAAACACAGATAAACAAGGCAGATAGAACAATGCAATAATAGAGCCTACCATCAATTGCAAAGTGTTTAGATTTAATTCGAGTAAGGGCAATACAGCTAACTCTCTTCTAATAATTCCTAACAGCAATGAAAGGCTGGCTTCTTTTGGTAGTCCTAACCAACCCTCTACAAATGGACCTATCACTTTACTAATTTCATTTAAGATACCTGTTTCTGCAATAACAGCTGCTATGACTATACCAACAAACATCGGTCCTTCAGCATCTATTAAGAAATGCTTCATTCTGATCTTTAATTTCTTTTTAAAGGCGTCCTTGTCAGGCAGTAATAGGTTTGGGACTTCTAAGAGCATGGGCTGACTTTTGCCCGGTGTCATTTTATTTAGTACAACACCCACTCCTAAAATTGCCAGTATTGATATCATGTAAACAAATATCAAGGACAGTATAGATCTATCTCCTAAAAGAGCAAAGAAGGCTCCGCTTTGAGAGGCACAAGGAATAGCAAAAGAGACCAAGGTTGCTACCATAATCCTTTCTTTGTTTGAGGTTGCTGCTCTAGTACCTAATATTGCGGGAACTGCACAGCCATAGCCCAACATTAGGGGTATGATGTTTCCGCCCTGAATACCTATTCGTCTGAGAACACCATCAGCCAAAACTCCTATTCTTGGCAGGTATCCGCTGTCCTCTAGGAATGAAAATACAGTATAGAATAGAAAAACATAAGGTAATATTAGAGCAAAAGGCCATTCTATACCGATGACTAGAATACCAAACTCTCCTACCAACACGTTTCTAAAAATACCAGCGGGTATAATAAAAGATATCAATTTTGTGAGCAAAGGCATAATTACCTGCTTGACCAATGGTAGCAGAACAACTGCCCTTAAGGCTTTTCCGCCTCCTACTACTACTCCCAAGGAGAGAATGAGAACCAATAGGGCAATAGGAATTCCTGGCCAAGGTTGTATGGTCCAATTCTCCAATTTTTCAATAAAGGTAAGTTCCTTATTCTCCACTTGGCTTTGAACCTTGTCAACTATTTCCTTAATTCTATTCCATCTCTCTTGATCTTCCAGCTTAGGCTCTGGACTGACTTCCTCTTTTGAAAGTTTGATAGCTGTCTTCATAAGGTCCCGTAGCCCTATATTTTTTATTGCAATGGTTGGAATTACAGGGCTGCCCAGCTCCTGGGACAACTTATCCACATCGATTTTGATGCCTTGCCTTTCGGCAACATCCAATAGATTTAGGCTGTATACTATGGGAATGGGGTATTCCTTTAGTTTATATGCCAAGTCAAGATTTCTCTCTAGATGGGTAGCATCAAGAACACAAATAACAACATCGGCACCTTCTTCTAATAGTGCGACAGCCACCCTTTCGGCTTCAGAGGTAGCCTCCAGGGAATATGTACCTGGTACATCTATCATTACACCCTGCTGGTTACCAAAGCTAATATCGCCTACGGTATAATCTACAGTAGTGCCAGCATAGTTGGAACTATCTACGTGAACCCCTGTTAGTTTTGAAAAGACAACACTTTTCCCTACGTTGGGATTTCCCATAAGCAATATCTTTATTTTCCCATCACCGGACTTTTTCTGTCTAGCAGTTGAATGACAGCTCAATTCTGTACAACCTCCTCAACTTGAATTTCCTGTGCAATATCATAGTCTATGGCAATACTTCTGTTGCCAACTTTGACTACTATGGGACCTCTTAGAGGTTGTTTACTCTGAACTGTGAACTGAGTTCCCTTTCTAAATCCAAGAACCTTTAATAGGTGAGAATTTGGCAAATTTTCAATTCTATAGGTAGATGATCTTCGTCCATGTGCTAATGGCATAGCGAATTCCTCCTTAATCAGCTGATATTGAGAATCATTATCAATTATAGTATAACATATATTTCCGTTATTCTCTATATATTTCTTTTAATTTTATATAAAATATTGTAGTCCTATAAAGTATATAGATCATATGGATATGTATATAATACAGTATGCAACTGGAATGTATGGAGTTGTGAGAAAAGGGCAGAGGCATATAAGGTAGAGAACCTACACTATATGCCTCTTTAAATTTAGATTCGTATACTGTTTAGATAGACTTCTCTGTGTCTTTCTGTCCTAAAGTGGTTGTAATAATTAGATACAACGTACTGAATTAAATCCATGATGAACTGCTTTTAGGATATTGTCGGGAACTTCGGCGTCTCCAACGATTGCACAATCCACCTTACCGTTGATGGCATCGAAGATCGCGTTGCTGGATCGGTATCCTGCAGCAATCGCCACTGTATCAGCTTCTATGGTCTTTTCGACTCCGTCCACTTCATAGACAACTGTATTATCCTTAAATGCAATAACCTTTGCATTGGTTACTGTCTTGACATTGCAATCCTTCATCAGCTGACGGAGGGCTTGATCGTTGTTCTTGCTATGCTTCGTGTTCATCAAGATCTCGGGGAGCATTTCTAATATGGTAACCTCGTCTGCCCTTTCGGCACAGTGACAAGCTGTTTCACAACCTACCAGTCCACCACCTACAACGACAACTTTCTTGCCGTAGCCTTTGCGGTTGGTCAATAGGTCATTGGCACCTACTACAAATTCTTCTGTAATACCATCAATGGGGGGCATAACTGGTTTTGCTCCTGTAGCAAGAATGACCTTGTCATATCTTCCTGCCAGTATTTCCTCTGGCGTAGCTTCCTTCATTAACGATACCTTTACATTGCTGCGATATAATTTTCCAACCAGATAATTTACATAGTCTTTGACATCCTTCTTAAATCGGGGACCTCCTGCAGCCAGAAGTAGACCGCCTAACTCGTTCCGCTTTTCCCAAAGTTCTACCTGCATACCTCGCTCAGCAGCAGTTATAGCAGCTGTTATACCGGCAGGGCCACCGCCAACAACAAGAACACGCTTATTTGGATCACCAGGAGTTACAGGATAATAATCTTCTGCAAATGCATGAGGATTGACTGCACAATGCAAGATCTTGCCTGTAAAACCTGCGTATAGACACTCATTACATCCTATGCAAGGAACGATGTCATAAGTTTCATGCTTTAAGACCTTCTGTACCCAATATGGATCAGCTATAGCCATATGACCCAATCCAATGTAGTCGGCTTTGCCTTCCTGTAAAGCCTTTTCCACATCTGCAGGATTATTCATCTTGCCTTGGGACATAACAGGGATGTTAACATTTTTCTTTATTTCGGCAGCAATATCCAACTGAACACAAGGTGGTTGATAGACAGTATTGATAGCCTTATACCAAGCTTCATAACATCCTACGTCAACATGCAGCACATCGACACCAGCTTCTTCCAGGATTTTGGCCATGGCAATTCCTTCTTCTAGTTCTCTACCGCCTGGAACACCGTGATATGGAGTAAATTTATACAGAATTGGGAAATCAGGACCAACGGCTTCACGAATTGCCTTAATACATTCTACGGAGAAGCGCATTCTGTTTTCTAAACTGCCTCCATATTGGTCAGTTCTCTTGTTCCACAATTCTGACTGGAACTGATCCATGAGATAACCGCCATACCCATGGAGTTCAATTGCATCAACCTCTGCGTGTTTGGCTAATGCAGCATCTTCGCCCATTTTTTGCACTAGAAATTGAATGTCATCTACGGAGAATTCCCTGCACTTTATCTCTGGGAACCAAAATGAATCCACTTCACTGGGGGCATAAGGCCTTACATCGCCAGTGGTAAATTGCATACGTCCCAATCCTGGTGTTAATTGGACACACAGCTTTGCTCCTTGATTGTGAATTCTTCGTGCTAAAAAGTTTAACTGCTCCACAGATTTAGGTGTTTCCAATATGTTACATGCTTTTGCTTCGTATTTGGTGGTAACCTGATTTGCGCCTGTAATAATTAGTCCGAATCCACCTTTAGCTCTTTCCTCATAGTAGCGAATAGAACGATCGGAGAAGGATCCGTCCGGATCTGTTGAAGTTCCCATAGGGGCCATATAGATTCTATTCCGAAGGTTCATGTTACCAATTTTAGTTCTTTCAAAAATTTTCATAGAGACCCTCCTATAAAAAATAATGTTACCTGAGTATTAATAAATCTTACTACGGTAATAATACAACATTGTTAAACTTTTGTCAATACAAATTTTTAACTTTTTTGAATTCGATATCAATTCATAGGTTTTAACCGGGGCATAGACCATATATAGCTTGTAGATTGTAGGCTTTACTGATATAATTTTGAGTTATGGAAAGGATGATTTTTTGATGGAAAGCACAAAGGATAGAATATTTAATACGGCTAGTAAGCTGTTTCGTGAAAAGGGATATAATAATGTAACCATTAACGATATATGCGATGCCTGCGGCATCACCAAACCCACTTTTTATTACCATATAGAATCAAAACAGGATATTTTAGTTAGGCTTTACGATCATATTGTCGAAAATTTAACACCCTTATTGGTACAGATGATCTCTGTATCCAGTAGTTGGGAGCAATTAACACTGTTATTTGACACCTTAATAGATAATATCCAAGAACTTGGTACTGATATAAACAGTCAACTGCTCAGTATTAATCTTGGTAAAAACTACGGAACTTTTGCCCTGAGGGAAAATTTAGAGGAAATTGCTGTTGGTATTGTAAAAAGAGCACAGCAGGATAAAGAAATTCGAAATCTAAATGATCCTAGACAGCTTTATCAAGCTGCTGCCTATATGTTTACCGGATACGAATATATGTGGTGCGTTATGGATGGGGCTTTTGATTGGAAGCAACAATTCTTCAAGTCCTTAGAAAATCTAATGGATGTGGATCCCGAATTAAGAGAGTATTCTTGATTTTATCAATATTAAACAACATTTCAACATCTGAAAAGTGATTATAAAACACAGAATTCAATATGCTTTATAACTATAAAAAAGACATTTCCTTATATGCAGAATAAGGAGGAGATTCATAATAATGAAGAAAGTTCTTGTTGTCGGTGGAGGCATTGCAGGATTATCTGCAGGGATTTATGCACTACAAAGCGGGTTTGACGTAACCATTTTAGAGATGCATACCATCCCGGGAGGAAACAGCACTAGCTGGAAACGCAAGGGATATTTGTTTGAAGGGGGTATGCATTGGTTAACCGGCTCTGATAAAGATCAGCCCCTATATAAGGAATGGGTTAATTTAGGTGCATTAAGTGAAGATGTTGCCGTATATAACCGTGATCCTTTTCTTACCTATTTGGAAAATGATGATAGTGTTTGCTTGTATCGTGATATTAAAAAGCTTAAAAAGCATTTTCTTACCAAATCGCCCGCCGACAAAAAAGCTATTAAATCTCTTTGCAAGGATATAAAGAAGTTCAGCAAGATATCAATGCCCATAATGGATATCCAGGGTGTTATGGTTAAAGAAAAGCGTTCAATTCCATTTTCAATGTTATTAAGGATGATTCCTGCTTTGCTACGGATGTCTTCCCTAAATAATATGTCAACCTTAGAATATGCAGAACAATTTAAACACACTGGGATTCGTGAACTATTAAAGGCAGTTGTTACTGGTGATTACAATGCATCATCCTTAATATTCACACTGGCATCCCTTGCTTCAGGAGATGGAGGATATCCTGAAGGAGGCTCATTAAGCATGGCCCATCGCATGGCAAAGCATTATGAGAATTTAAGGGGTAAAATAGAATATAACACGCGTGTCGAAAAGGTGTTGGTTAAAGACGGAAGAGCAATGGGTGTGGTTGCCAATGGAGAGGAAGTATTAGCAGATGCTGTGGTGGTAACGGTAGATACCTTAAGAGCTATTGATAATTTGTTTGACCAACCGCTACATGAACCATGGATGGATGAAATGCGCAACAATACCAAACTTGCAATGAACACCTTTATTTGTTTAGGTATTGAGGAGGATTTATCAGATTTGCCTGAAAACATGGTTTTACCACTTGATAAACCATTCTCATTCGCTGGCCAAAAAATTAACACTATTGCGATAAATAACTATGCAAATTTCAAGGGCTATGCACCAAAGGGTTGTACTGCAATCACCATGTCTTTGATGGGGGACACATACGATTACTGGAAAGATGCTAAGATAAAAGGTACGTATGAGAATGAGAAAAGGCAGCTTGCTGATGCTATTATAGACAGATTATCGGCTAAATTCCCACGTATCAAAGGAAAAGTAGTTGTTTGGGACGTAGCAACCCCGCTTACATATGAACGCTATTGCGGCACATATAAAGGTTCATGGATGACAGTCACGGGAAAAGGTCACAAGAACGTCACCTACCCCAGCACTATTGAAAATATTTCATGCCTATATCTTGCAGGTCAGCGATTACAACCGCCAGGTGGACTGCCTGTCGCCTTAACAACAGGGCGAACTGCCATTCAATATCTCTGCAGGGATACCGATACTGTATTTCAAGGCAATATGTGAAATGCTATCTAGGGGTTTAGTATAAGCAATTATACAGAATTATGATCGACAATAATAAATAGGGGAACTAATATGAAAATTTTAATAGGGCAACCAGTACATGAAGAGGGGATAAATCAGCTGGAATATGAAATAACAAGCAATAAAGGTAGAGATCAAATGAGAATTATCATTTCCCCAGCTAAAAAGATGAATATAGATACCGATAGCTTGGATTATACCAGCATGCCCTTATTTCTTAGAGAAGCTGAACAGTTAAAAAGGGCTATGCAGAAGATGACTGCTAAAGAACTGCAAGATCTATGGAAGTGTAACAAATCCATCACCAAGCTTAATGTGGAGCGACTAAAAGGCATGGATTTATACAAAAACCTTACTCCTGCCATCCTTGCCTTTGAGGGGATTCAATATCAATACATGGCACCTGGCGTTTTTGAGGATGCTCATTTTGATTATATAGATGAACATCTGCGCATTCTATCAGGGTTTTATGGCATGCTTCGCCCCTTTGACGGGGTAGTGCCTTATCGCCTGGAAATGCAGGCCAAGCTTTCAGTAGATAGTTGCAAAAATCTATATGAATTCTGGGGTGATAAGCTGGCCAAACAGCTTGCAAAGGAAACCGATATTATCTTAAACTTAGCTTCAAAAGAGTATAGTAAGGCTATTACGAAAAATCTACCTCAACATATACGTTTTATAACCTGCAGTTTTGGGGAATTAAGGGATGGTAGAATCATTGCAAAGGGTACATTATGTAAGATGGCACGAGGTCAGATGGTTCGATGGCTAGCGGAGAATAATATAAAAGATCCAAAGGATATTAAGAATTTTAACAATCTGGGATATACTTATAGCCAGGAATATTCTACACAAAACAATTTGGTCTTTATTAAATAAGATCCAGTCAAGTCCAAAATAGTGTGTAAATTACCTCGGCGGTAAAATATTTTGCAGTTTTTAGAAGCAAAATTTTGTACCTTGAAAAATATAAGCGTTTAT
>JAWLDD010000080.1:0-9023 GCA_041686815.1 Candidatus Atribacteria bacterium
AATATCAAGACCGTTGTATCCGCATACCTATGCGCAGTCAGGCCAGATCCCTAAATCTGTCAAACTCTGTTGCTATCGTGGTATATGAGGCGTTAAGACAGTTAAATTTTCCAACAATATTGTGATTTTCTCTTGAAATACGAAGGGATTTAATATACAATAAAAAAGGGTGGAATGTCACCCTTTTTGTGGGAAAAAGCGGGACAATTTTCGCACTGCGGGACAGAAAGTGTCCAGAATGAGGTGGAGTATGTTACAGTCCCAAGTATTACTAAAAAAAATTGTACCGGAATTCATAGAATTATTTGATAAGCGCTATACTATACTTCGAAGCATCTATTCTACACAACCGGTTGGACGAAGAACCCTTGCATCAATGTTAAAAATGTCAGAGAGAACTATTCGCAACGAGACCGGATTTTTAAAAGAAGCAGGATTGTTAGCCATCCATCCATCGGGTATGGAGGTAACACGTGAAGGTGAGATAGTATTAGATGGTCTCAGAGAGTTTACTCACAGCTTAAAGGGATTATATAACCTAGAGAGGCAGATAGAGGACATTTTAAACTTGGACAAGGTACTCATTATTCCTGGAGACGCCGATGAAGACGAATTGGTTTTATCAGAAATAGGAAGGGCTGCTGCGGGGATCTTGAAGGAATGTGTAAAAAATGGTGATATAGTCTCAATTACCGGTGGTAATACAGTAGGAAAGGTGGCAGATGCTCTTCCTTACATAAGTGAATTGAAGGATATTATGGTACTCCCTGCCCGAGGAGGAATGGGAGGAAGCGTGGAATACCAGTCTAACACCTTGGCTGCTGTATTTGCTAAGAAGCTGGGCGGCGATTACAAGATGCTTCATGTACCGGGTCAGTTAAGAGCTGAAGCAGCTGAGACTTTGATCAATGAACCTGATGTAAAAAGCGTTTTAGAGTACCTAAAGAATACAAATATCCTTATATATGGCATGGGTAAGGCAGAAGATATGGCAGTTAGGCGCAACTTGACCTCCGATCAAATGGATATATTAAAAAGAGAAAATGCTGTGGCCGAAGCTTTTGGTTATTTTTTTAACAAGAAAGGCGAGGTAGTGTTTTCATCCAATCCTATAGGTATAAACATAAGCGATCTAAGACATATACCAACCGTAATAGGAGTGGTTGGGGGTAAGCAAAAGGCCAAGGCAGTAATGGCGGTAATTGGCCATTGCCCGAAGAGTATACTAGTGATGGATGAGGGTATAGCCCAAGAAATCATAGATGCCCATAGGGATAACCAAACTTGATTTGAACAAAGGCGTTAAATTTTATAACTACATGATTAAGGTTCAAGCCTTTGTTTATATATTTACTATACTGCTGAGGATCAGCAAAAAAATAATTAAGGAGGAATTTACTAATGGCTGTAAAAGTTGCAATTAATGGATTTGGGAGAATTGGAAGGAATGCTTTCAAAGTAGCAGTAGAGAAGTATGCCGATAAGATGGACATCGTCGCTATCAATGACTTGACCGACTCTAAAACTTTGGCACATCTATTGCAATTCGACTCCTGCTTTGGAAAATTTGAAGGAACAGTTGAAGCAAAAGATGATGCACTAGTAGTAAACGGCAAAGAGATAAAGATTTTAGCCGAGAGAGATCCTGCCAACTTGCCTTGGAAAGAGATGGGCGTAGACATCGTAATGGAATGTACAGGCATTTTCAGATCAAAAGAAACTGCAGGCAAGCACATCGAAGCTGGTGCTAAGAAGGTTATTATCTCTGCTCCTGCTAAGAATGAAGATATCACCATCGTAATGGGCGTTAACGAAGATAAATATGATCCAGCAAATCACCATATCATTTCAAACGCATCCTGCACAACCAACTGCCTTGCACCTTTTGCAAAGGTTATCCAGGACAAGTTTGGAATCAAAAAAGGTCTTATGACCACTGTTCATTCCTATACCAATGATCAAAGAATCCTTGATCTTCCCCATAGCGATCTAAGAAGAGCAAGAGCAGCTGCCGAATCCATAATTCCTACTACCACTGGTGCTGCCAAAGCTGTAGCATTGGTATTGCCTGAGTTGAAAGGTAAACTAAATGGATTTGCTATGAGAGTACCTACACCTACAGTTTCAGTAGTTGACCTCGTTGTAGAGCTGGAAAAACCCGCTACTGTAGAGGAAATCAATGCTGCTTTGAAGGAAGCTGCCGAAGGCCCCATGAAGGGAATTCTGGGCTATGAGGAAAGACCTTTGGTTTCCATTGACTATAAGAAGGATGAGAGATCTTCCATCATCGATGCTCTGTCTACCATGGTTATCGGCGACAATATGGCAAAGATCGTTTCTTGGTATGACAATGAGTGGGGATATTCAAATAGAATCGTTGACCTCGTAAACTTTGTAGCTGAGAAAGGGCTATAATCCAGAATTAGATATTAAGTGTTACATGTATCAATATTGGAATTAGGATGTTGGAGACTGGGCATCAAGTTAAGCATTGAGCTTAACCTTGATCCCGGCCTCTAATTATCTAATGTTTAATGAAAATCAGATCCGAAAGGAGTGGATCTTATGAATAAAAAGACCATTGAAGATATCAATGTTAGCAATAAGAAAGTTCTGGTTCGTGTAGATTTTAACGTACCCCTTGACGACAAAGGAAATGTTACCGATGATACAAGAATACGCGCAGCTCTTCCCACTATTAAGTATCTCTTGGACAACCAAGCGAAAGTGATTTTGATGTCACATCTGGGAAGGCCCAAAGGAGAGTTCAAACCAGAGTTTAGCTTAAAACCAGCAGCTGAGAGGCTATCTGAACTCCTCGGTGTAGATGTAACCATGGCCGAAGATGTTATCGGAGATAGCGCTAAAAAGGCTGTAGCAGAGGTTAAAGAAGGAGAGGTTGTTCTCCTGGAAAACCTACGCTTCCATAAGGAAGAGACCAAGAATGATGCCGAGTTTGCCAAGGCTTTGGCTAGCTTTGGAGATGTCTATGTAAACGATGCTTTTGGAACAGCTCATCGCGCTCATGCATCTACAGAAGGAGTTGCACATTATCTGCCTGCAGTAGCTGGATATCTCATTAATAAAGAATTGGATGTTATGGGCAAAGCCCTAAGCAATCCTGAAAGGCCTTTTGTTGCAATACTTGGAGGAGCAAAGGTATCCGATAAGATTGGTGTTATCGAGAATTTGATTGAAAAGGTAGATACCTTGATTATAGGCGGAGGCATGGCTTATACCTTCTTTAAGGCAAGAGGCTATGAGATAGGAAACTCATTGCTAGAAGCCGATAAGGTAGAATTGGCAAAAGCTCTAGAGGAGAAGGCAGCAGCTAAAGGCGTAAAATTCCTATTGCCTGTAGATAATGTTGTGGCACAAGAGTTCAAAGCCGATGCAGAGCATAAGGTTGTAGACAGCGACAGCATTCCTGTTGGTTGGCAGGGTCTGGATATCGGTCCTAAAACCCGTGAGCTCTTTGGTGAAGAGATAAAGAATGCCAAGACCGTAGTATGGAATGGACCTATGGGCGTATTTGAAATGCCTGCATTTGCAAAGGGAACTCAGGCCATAGCTGAGTATATGAGCCAGTGCACTGGAACCACCATCATAGGCGGCGGCGATTCAGCTGCAGCAGTACAGCAGATGGGTTACGCAGACAAGATGACCCATATCTCTACAGGTGGTGGAGCTTCATTGGAATTCTTAGAGGGTAAAGTACTCCCAGGAGTAGCTGCACTCAACGATAAATAGTGTCTATATACAATTTACTAACTATACCGCCCGGGACTCCGAGCGGTATAGTTAAGATGTGAGGAGAATTGAAGATGAGAAAACCCATTATTGCTGGAAATTGGAAGATGAACAAGACACCGTCCGAGGCAGTGGAACTGATAAACCAACTAAAACCATTGGTAAAGGATGCACAAGCTGAAGTGGTAGTATGTCCTCCATTTGTTTGCCTGGCAGCAGCAGCTCAAGCTTTGGATGGTTCAAATATCGCTTTAGGAGCTCAGAACATGCACTTTGAAGAAAAAGGTGCTTTTACAGGAGAGATTGCTCCAAATATGCTAAAGGAACTTGGGGTAAAATATGTTATTATAGGCCATTCCGAGAGAAGACAATATTTTGCCGAGACCGATGAAACCGTCAACAAGAAGGTTATTGCAGCCTTTGCCAACGGTCTTACACCAATTGTATGCGTGGGTGAGACCCTAGAGCAAAGGGAGCAAGGCGTCACTGAAAAGGTAGTTGAGAAGCAGACCAGGGACGGCCTTGCAGGACTGAGCGCTGAAGACGCAGAGAAGGTAGTCATTGCATATGAACCTGTTTGGGCTATCGGCACAGGCAGAACAGCCACCAGCGAACAGGCCAATGAAGTTATATCCTTTATTCGTGGCATAATTGGGGATATGTTTGGAAAAGATGTAGCACAAAACATCAGAATACAATATGGTGGTAGTATGAACGCTGGCAACGCTTCGGAACTTATGGCTATGCCTGACATTGATGGCGGTCTTATAGGTGGAGCCAGCCTTAAAGCTGAAGATTTTGCCAAGGTAGTAAACTACAATAAATAGATTGTTGCATGTTATACAAGACTTTATAAGGAGGAATTTATGGCCAAGAAGTTAACTGCCCTAGTTATAATGGATGGGTTCGGATTAAGTGATGCAAAAGAAGGAAACGCAGTTTTTGAAGCACGCACCCCTAACTTTGATAGATATTGGAATGAATATCCTCATGGGCAGATCCATGCCAGTGGATTGGATGTTGGACTTCCGGAAGGGCAGATGGGCAATTCCGAGGTAGGACATCTAAATTTAGGTGCTGGTAGGATAGTATATCAAGATTATACCCGTATCAGTAAATCCATTAAAGATGGAGTATTTTTCAACAATCAAACATTCCTAAAGGCCATAGACAATGTCAAAGCCAATGGTTCAAAGCTGCATCTTATGGGCTTGGTATCCGATGGTGGTGTTCATAGCCATGTAGAGCATCTTTATGCTTTGATAGAACTAGCTAAGGAGAAGGGCTTGGACCAAGTCTATATTCACTGCTTTATGGATGGCAGAGACGTGCCACCTGCAAGTGGCAAAAGCTATATCATAGCTTTGGAAGAAAAGCTTCGACAGTTAGACTTCGGAAAGATAGCTACCATTATGGGACGCTATTATGCTATGGATAGGGATAACCGATGGGATCGGGTAAAAAGGGCTTATGATGCAATGGTATTGGGGGAAGGAGTATTTGCTAACAGTGGAAATGAGGCAATGGACAATTCCTACAATGCTCAAGATACAGATGAGTTTGTCAAGCCTACCGTTGTATTGGAGAATGGTCAGCCAGTAGCCACCATCGGAGAGAATGATTCGATAATATTCTTTAACTTTAGACCCGATAGGGCTCGTGAGATTACTCGCAGCTTTATTGACCCAGAATTTAAAGAGTTTTCAAGGGAAAAGGGATATTTCCCCGTCACATTTGTGTGCATGACTCAGTATGATGCAACCTTTGAAAATGTGCACATTGCTTTTTTACCTGATGATCTGACGGGTACTTTTGGGGAATATATCAGTAAGCAGGGTAAGACACAGCTCAGGATAGCTGAAACCGAAAAATATGCTCATGTGACCTTCTTCTTCAATGGAGGGGTGGAGGTACCAAACCAAGGTGAGGATCGAGTACTGATCCCATCACCCAAGGTATCTACCTATGACAAAAAACCTTCTATGAGTGCTTTTGAAGTAACCGATGAGGTGGAAAAGCGCATAGCATCAGGAAAATATGATGTAATTATACTCAATTACGCCAACTGCGATATGGTAGGCCATACCGGGGTGATGGAGGCGGCCATTGAAGCGGTGGAGACGGTAGACACCTGTATGGGAAGGGTGGTAGAAGCTATTAGAAAGGTTGGAGGCAGTGTGATAGTTACGGCCGACCACGGCAATGCTGAAAAGATGCTGGATCACGCTACCGGTGAACCACATACAGCTCATACCAATAACCCAGTACCTCTCATCTTTATTGATGATAACATGAAGGACGTTACCATAAGGGAAGGTGGCAGGCTATCGGATGTAGCACCTACTCTTCTCGATCTTATGGGGATACCCAAGCCACCGGAAATGACAGGGAAAAGCCTTATCCAAAGATAAGGTTAGATAATATATTTACTGGTTCAAACGAAAGGAGAAAAATATCATGACGATTATGGATGTAATAGCCAGAGAAATTATGGACTCAAGAGGAAATCCTACTGTTGAGGTAGAGGTGTACCTTGAGAGCGGAGTCGTTGGCCGAGCTGCTGTTCCTTCTGGAGCTTCCACTGGAGCTTTCGAAGCTGTGGAGCTAAGGGATGGCGACAAGGGCAGATATCTAGGCAAAGGTGTACAAAAGGCTGTAGACAACGTTAATAACATAATTGCTCCTGAGATCATTGGAATGAATGCCCTGGATCAAGTGGGCATCGACAAGGTTATGATCGAGTTGGATGGAACCCACAACAAGGGTAAGCTGGGTGCAAACGCAATTCTTGGAGTTTCCCTTGCAGTAGCAAAAGCCGCTGCCAACGGATTGGGACTGCCTTTGTATCAATATATAGGCGGAGTTAATGCAAAAGTATTGCCCGTACCCATGATGAACATCTTAAATGGCGGAGAACATGCCGATAACACAGTTGATATCCAGGAATTTATGGTTATGCCCGTAGGAGCTAAGAGCTTTAAGGAAGCCCTAAGAATGTGTGCTGAAGTTTTCCATAACCTGAAAGCAGTTCTCAGCGCAAAAGGTTATAACACTGCTGTTGGTGATGAAGGTGGATTTGCACCTGACCTTAAGACAAACGAAGAGGCTATCGAAGTTATTCTGGAAGCAGTTGAAAAGGCCGGCTACAAGCCTGGAGACGATATTCGAATTGCCATTGATGCTGCTGCCACCGAGCTTTACAATGAAGAAGACGGTAAATACCACTTCCCCGGTGAAGGCGTAGTCAGAACCGTTGAAGAATTGGTTGACTACTATGCAAGGCTAGCTGATAAATATCCCATCATATCCTTAGAAGACGGTGTAGCCGAAGAGGATTGGGAAGGTTGGAAGCTTTTAACTGAGAGATTAGGCGATAAAATCCAGTTAGTTGGAGACGACCTTTTTGTAACCAATACCGAAAGATTGTCTAGAGGAATCGATTTAGGGGTTGGTAATTCCATACTTATCAAAGTTAACCAAATCGGAACCCTAACCGAAACTTTGGATGCTATTGAAATGGCTAACCGTGCAGGATATACCGCTGTTGTATCCCATCGCTCCGGTGAAACCGAAGATACAACTATTGCTGATCTAGTAGTTGCTGTAAATGCTGGCCAGATTAAGACCGGTGCACCATCTAGAACCGATCGTGTAGCTAAATACAACCAGCTTCTCAGGATTGAGGAAGAATTAGGTGACTTGGCCCAGTATCTTGGCCTGGATGCATGGTTCAATCTAAAGAACAAATAATACAGCTAAATGACCAAGATAAACAGGAGGAGGGGGCAATGCTCTCTCCTTTTGATTTTTCTTGATTTTACTATGGCTCTATGATACAATACTTTTGTTATAAGCCTATGTTATCGGCAAAGGGAGGAATTTGGAATGGATGCACTGAAGATAGTTACCACCATTTTACTGGTTTTGTTTGAATTGTTTTTGATTATTGTAGTACTTCTCCAGTCTGGTAAATCCGCTGGTTTATCAGCATCCCTTGGTGGAAGTACAGAAACGTTTTTTGGGAAAAATAAATCTCGAAGCTTTGAGGGAAGGCTGCAAAGACTTACAACTATATCAGCCATTGGTTTTATTATTTTGTCAATTCTCTTGACTATAATGAAATAAGTTTCGAAGAACGACCCTTAAAAGGTCGTTTTTGTTTTACTTGATATTAATTATTTATGATATTGCTAAGCATATAAAATGTGAATACTTGATTTTAGGATGATTATTATACATAGAAATTGCAAAAACTTAGAGTACTAGGAGGTATGATATTGGATACAAAAAAAAGAATACTAGAGATATTAAAAGAAAAGAATACACCACCATTATTTCCCGATAAGCTGATGGAGATCATGGAAATCTCGAGGGAAGAACGCGAGGTTTTCATCAATATTTTGGACGATATGGTAGCAGATGGACAGCTGGTAATGACTCGCAAAAAGAAATATGGTCTTCCTGAAGTGTTGGGGTTATTGGTAGGCCGTATTCAGGGAAATCCAAGAGGATTCGCCTTCTTTATCCCTGATGAAGGGAATGAAAGCGATGTATTTATCCCCGCTGAAAATTTGAATGGAGCCATGCACAACGATAGAGTTATGGTTCGTGTAAATAGGCATGGAATGAATTCCATGCCATCTAGGGAAGGCGAAGTCTATAAGGTTCTTTCCAGGGCTAACACTACCATTGTAGGTACCTTTGAGAGGGAAAGAAATTTTGGATTTGTAGTACCCGATGATCCAAGGATTAGCAATGATATATTCATATCAAAGGATTATATGCTAAATGCTGAGACAGGATATAAGGTAGTGGTGGAAATCTTAAGATGGCCAGACCTTCGAAGAAATCCTGAGGGAAAGATTATTGAGGTATTAGGACACAAGGATGAAGCTGGCACCGACATATTATCCATTATTCGCCAGTTTAATCTTCCTGAGGAATTCCCTGAAAAAGTCAAGTCCATGGCTAAGAAGATACCTCAAAAGGTATCTGAAGAAGAAATAGCTAAAAGAAAGGATATAAGGGACTTAAAGACCTTTACCATAGACGGAGCAGATGCAAAGGATCTGGATGATGCTATATCCATCGAAAGAATGGAAAATGGGAATTTCATGCTAGGTGTCCATATAGCTGATGTAAATCACTATATCTTTGAAGACAGCCCTCTGGATAAAGAAGCGTTAGCTAGGGGAACCAGCGTTTATCTGGTAGATCGAGTTGTACCTATGCTGCCTAAAGAGCTTTCCAACGGTATTTGCAGCCTAAATCCC
>JAWLDD010000081.1:0-8980 GCA_041686815.1 Candidatus Atribacteria bacterium
TTTATTTATTATATGCAGGTTGGTATATTGCCCGGGGGATAACCCTATCATATTGGAATCGAACCAATAGTATCCATAAGGAATTGCTGGAACCAACCTTTTTTCATATTGAAGCGCTACGCAACCCTATACTTAATTGAACGAAAGGAGGTGAACCCAAAAATCCAAACATGAAAGGAGATAAACTATGAAAACAATGCTTCATTTTATTATAATACGTAGCACTCCAATATGTTACCCTCTGTAGGATTTGAACCTATCGTCTTCCGATTATAAGTCGGGTGCTCTGGCCAAACTGAGCTAAGAGGGCTAAATGTTTTCAATATGTATAAAGCCCATATTAACTCCTAAAACATCACCTTCTTTATATTCTAAATCATACTCATCTAGAATTCTACAAACAAGTTCTTTCATTTGTGGGCTATTTCCAGTGACGATTTCTACTGGAATATCTTTCCCCCAGTTTTTTTCCACAAACCTTATAACTGATCGCTCTACATCTGCGTGTCGGGTTCTGTGTAGATTTAGTCTTTCCATAGAGATACCTCGTGGAGGCGGCGTAGGGAATTGAACCCTAATCCGCCGGGTTGCAACCAGCGTACCAGCCCACTGAACGCCGCCCTATCTGTATTTTTTACTCTTTCGAATTTTTTATCAAAATCAATTGGTTTATCACTAACCCATTTTAGGAACTTTCTTATTCTATTCGTCTGCTTCAATTTCTCTATTGTATTGTATGTTGTAGACAAATCATGTCTGGAGAATAATGCATGTATCTGCTTATGACAAATGCTGTGTAGCTCTATTACGTTATCACCGTTACTTCCTCCCATAGATCTTGGCACAAGGTGGTGTTTAGTTTCTGCGCCTGGAGAAATTTTTCGCCCGCAAAGCGCACAGATTTTCAAGTATGTCTCCTTTCCTAATATGTTTTTTGGTGGCGCCAAATGGAATTGAACCAATATCCTTCGATTATCAATCGAAAGCTCTACCATTGAGCTATGGCGCCTCATTATATATTATAGAACAGAATTAGATTTTTGCTAGATAATTTATTCCTCTCATTCTATATTCTATTTTTACATTAGCGGGTCTCGGTTCTGACCCGAGCTAATCGCGGATATGAGCCGCGACTGATCACCAGATCCCCCGCCACTTTTTACCAATTGCAATTACTTTTATCCTGCCTGTCTTTCACTTGAGGGATATTATGAGCTCTTAGTTTTTCTCGAAAAGTACCTGATGCCGCCCGGCCTTGCATCATATAGTCAATCCCTTCTAATCCACCTACATCTTCTCTGTATAAACTACCTTTCGGATCTTTATATACTGGGTAAAAATACCTTACCATGAATTTAGGGTTAAATATGTCCTCGTAGTTATCGATCATGATAGGCAGATATTTACTTATTTGTTTTAGTCTATTTGTATCAGTTGTTATTCCTTTATTGATGGGGTGGCTTAAGATATCCAGAGCTTCTTTCTTATCTTTAACTGTGATATTAGGCAAGCCTTTCGTTTTACTTACTTTGGCAAATTTATACCCACTTCTTAGAACAAGTGTTACAAATGATATTAGGTGAGGGGAGTAGAACCATTTTTTAGAAACTTCCACTACATAACTTTTCATATCTATGTCGGCATTATAACCAATTCGAGCTTTATGTGTATATCCCTCTATTCTATAACATACGCTCTTAGGCCAGTTTTTGCTGGATTCAATAGCATTCAGTACTTCTACGGCATTCATAAGAGATGTTTCACGATAGTTCTCTCTGTCTGCTTTCTTTATTGATGAGGTGCAAAAAGGTGATGGGACAACTAAGATTCCTATCTTTTTATTTCGCCCTAATACTTTTGGAACATTTTGTGTATAAATGCCACGATTTCCACCTCTACGTGATTTAATATTATATTTTTGCCTAATAAAGTTTTTAAAATGACTAATAAAAGTTTCTCTACAACTACCAACGAGGGTGATAGGAGCAAATTCTGGCAAGCCATTTTTTCTGTTATCTGTTCGGACAACAAACCCAAATAAGTATGACTGAGCATAATAAGTTGCCATACTAAATGGGTTTCCTAGCTGTTTTGCATTTTTTACTAAATCCAAGCTTACATCTCCTAGAATCTCTGCCATTTTAGTAATTCTCCTTTCCTTTCCCTTATTTACTAATATCTCTGCAAGGAAGAGGGAGTTCGTGCCAAAAGCCTCCCTCACACAGCGGCTACTATGCAGGGTATTACCCCCTTCCCTTGTAGGGATATTAGTTAGTTTGTGGCACCCCCGAGAGGATTCGAACCTCCGTCAATCCCTGATTAGAAGTCAGGTGCCTTAGTCCACTTGGCTACGGGGGTGTATATTATAGTGCTGCTATTATAGTTTCTTTTATTTCTTTTGCCCAATGTCCATCGCAAAAATAAGACATCCACCAGTGGCCATCATCCCCTTTTGCTACACAGAACCAGTTGTCTAAAAAGAAAAAGGCAAGTATACCTTCGTCCCCACCAACGCAGTGCGCTTCTACTTCGTAAGATATGGGAGAAGCTTCTTTATTTCTGCCACCAGATCCGAAAAAGTCTCCGTAATTCCACACTGTAATTTTACATTTACGCATTTTTTCTTCTATCCTTTCTCTTTCTAGTTGGAGCGTCAGGGAATCGAACCCTGCTGATTTTCTGCGTGCAAAGCAGATGACCACCCCTTGCAGTCCCACGCCCCTTTGAAATTATTATAATATTCATCTACACATTCTTTTATTATGTAGTGACCTTCTCCATGCTTCAAATAAATATGGTGTGTAGGGCATAATGGAATAAGGTTTGTGGGATGGTTATTATCATGATTATTATCATAATGGTGAACGTCTACTATTATATCTTCCCCACAGATTATGCATCTTTTCTCATGATGCTTCCAGCATAAAGTTCTATAATTGTATTCGTACTTACGATGCTTCGGTCCCTGCTTATTTGCACAACGTCTACTGCAAAATCTAGCTTGTCTATATGCTTTTGTATATTTACGTCCTTCCCATATAAATGTGTTTCCGCACTCTTCACATAATAAGTAGTGTTCCGTGATTGGACCAAATATTTTGTCCGTCTTTGCTGCCTGTTTTTTAATAAACGATTCAGTTTTATATTTGCCATTATTCATTCTGCAAACCCCTGATCATATAATATTCTATATATATTATAGAATAAAATCAGAGATCTGCTAGAAAGTTTTATCTATATACTTTAATACCTATTATCCTTTGTTAGGCATACTCCTAAGATATACCTCCCAATACCCGAAGCAAACACTGACCACCCTTTGAATCCTGGAAACTCTATTACGGTAGCTCCAGTTTCCGTGGGGTGTAAATGAAGTGACCTTTCACTAGTGTCTATCATTACTCCGGGTTCTCCTTCGAAATTACCATAATGCGCAATAACCTCGCAGTATTTGGATCTCAAGTCAATCTCAAAGATAGCTATATCTCTCCGCTTTTTGTACCCAACTACACCAGCAGATACTTCTGGGGCTCCTTGTGTCACAATGTTTATTTCGCCTTTACTTTTCATATTACTGATCCCCATCCTTCGTACAAAATAAAAGAAGTAAGTACTGTATCAGGAAATCCGACAGCGAATTCTATATGATCATCTACCATTATATCTACTTCACACTGCTCACATATCTCACCTTTTGTGCCCCACCAGATGTCATCATGTGTCCACCAACGTTCTTTTTCATCTTGCCACATTTCAGCACCGGTTTCTTTTAGATGATCAACAACTGATTTTATCTCGTGGTAATGAACACCTTGTTCGAACCCAAGTTCAGTAAGTTCTTTTTTTATTTGTGCCGTGGGAGGTCCAGAGATTACCAACACAGTATCACCGTCTTGTACAAGTTTACTAAGGTGAAATTGAGCGGATTCTATATTATCGTCTAAAACGCCGTGCAAGTCTATGCCTATCTTCATTATCCCAAGACTCTCTTTCTGCTACAAATTCCATTTCTTTTTCAGTAGCTGTTTTATCAATTAGAAATCTTCTCACCTTGAAATAAAACATAGTTTTATATATAATGATAGGACTTACTAATAACAAAAATGTTAATATGGTCAATAGTTCCATTTAATACCTCTCTGTTGTGCGCCCAGTAGGATTCGAACCCACGGTCTATCGATTAAGAGTCGAGTGCTTTACCAACTAAGCTATGAGCGCCTTTTCTAGGTCTATGTAATCAAAATGACAGGGCATCAGGAACTCTGTACCGCTGAGTTACAGGCGCTTACTTCATCTTGAAGTCTTTGGAGTTCATCTATATGTTGATTCCATACTTCCATTGATTCGTCATCAATACTTGGATCATAGTTCATAAACATATCAAGCTCTATCTGTCGAAGATCAGAATCTATCATGAATTGCCCAAGCTGATCAGCGTCCATACCTTCGATGAATAAACTTATGAATTTCTGTAGTTTATATATTAATTCATTTGTCATGGCATCCCCCGCAACTCCCTTATTGACACGTCTGTTAGTGCTTCAAAAGCGTTGTAGTAAATATGTTCGCTATACTCTGTAAAGCCTGGAGCTGAATTGATCTCAATGAATAACACTTCATTATCGTTGGTCACCAAAAAATCTACAGCTCCAAAGGACATGCTCAGTAAGTCCAGTATTTGATTTGATACCTCTCTTGCTTCTGTAAATACTCTATATGCATCTGGATTTTTAACTGTTGAGAATATTCCGCCTTGTTTGTAGTTCCAAGCTATTTCATCTGAAGGTCCTGTTCTTTTTTGAACTGACCAATCATTAGTATCCATCCATTTGAAAGCGTGTATTCGAAGTTCGTATTTTCTATCCTCAATAAATCTCTGATAATATTTACCCTCGATTCTTCTCTTTCTTCTGGCGGGCCTGATACCTATTCCCCCAATCGAGTTAGTTCGCTTTTCGATGAAGTCCTCGGGATTATCTGACCGACCAAGTGAGAGTTTACTTTCCGGTACTTGTATTCCTTTTTTATCCGCTTTCAAAATGACAGATAGTTTAGAAAATCCTATTTGACTATTTATCATATGTATTTTTTTAGCACGGGGATTAAAACGAAAGAATCTATCAAGCCTTACTCCAGCTAATCCATAGTTCACAATACAATCGATATCTCTATAATACTTATTATATCTAACTACAGTTGTATTCTTGACTATATCTCTTACCGCTCTCGATCCCTTTTTACCAGCGATCCCAATTTTCGGCATTTACCATAATACCATCCTTTATAGTTTCTGCTTCAGCTCATTTAGAATCTCCACATATACATCTCCATGGCATGATTGTGGTTTACAATAGCACCCTAATTTTTTCCCTTCTAACAGGTGTAGATTTTGAAGTATCCATTGTCGTCTTTCTGGATCTACATCTTTATAAGCCACTCCATAAAGCCATTCTTTGAACTTATGTATAACTTCTTGTCTACTTCCATCTTTGCCTATCTGAAAGGGGTTTCCAAAATGATCCTGTTGCCCCCTTTTTCTACCGATATACACATCACATTCTTCACTTCGAATGTTTACCACAGTTGTTTTCATGGAACTCCTTTCTGTTACGCCCAGAAGGATTTGAACCCTCGACTTTTTGATTCGTAATCAAACGCTCTGATTCCACTGAGCTATGGGCGTTTATGCAGGCTGGCATGTTGGTATCAAATTTCAAAGTTTGATTGTTTTGGGTTTGCTGTAACCAACCTTATCACGATATTGTTTTATATTGGACGGCGCCCTACATCGCACCAAAAGGATAGCTAGGTAAGATTTTGTCTGGTGCCATTTGTTCTTACCCTCCAGTAGCCCCTATGTCTACTTACACCGTCGATATCTTAATTTTACAGGGTGGCGTTACAAGACGGCTTCCATAGCTGTTTTATAATTAAGATTGCTGAAGCCACCCTTATCCCTAATAGGAGGTAGTTATGGGATAACTACGTCGTGTTTATAATAAGACAGGTTGAATCTCTCAGGAGCCCTTTGGCTTTATTCAAAGAATAGGATTTGCTGTATATTCAACCTTTCTCCCTCCGGATTCTAACCTCAGTGAGCTTTTACGCACTCTTTAAAGGATAGCTGCTTCTAAGCCAACCTTCTGAGGCTCAAACAAATCTTTCAGAAGTCTTATTTATGGAACAACTACATCATACTTTTCAATAGCCCGCATCATGATACTGATAGGGTCGAATTTCTCCCCACCAAGAATGGCTTTCAATACGCTTGGGCTGAACCCGGATACTAAACCCACATCCTTGCTTTTGGCAGTATCCTGAGATCCACTGTACCCAGCGGTATTCCAGTATACTACTTTTGGGCGGGTATATCCGGCTCTATCCCACTTCTTCAAAGATCTTTCGATCTCAGTCTCATCTGATCTTGCTCCATGGTGGAACTGCATGTCAGAGACAATAAGAAGTGTAGTAGGTAAATGATCATTACTCAAGCTGAAGAACTTTGCGGTACTCAGGATCAGATCAAGAGCGGTATCCACTCTAGTTGATCCAATAGCTCTATCAAAAATACGTCTGTTTTGCACAGCTTCAGAGAACTTCATTCCTTCCCAGTCCTTAAATTCAGACTCACTACAAAACGCGATGAACTTCTTGTGGAAAGGGTTGCCCTCTGGAATACGTGAAGAGCAATAAAGGGCCAGTCCTTGAGATACGTCAACTGCCCGGATTGATCCGGCCAGCCTGGTACTCATTGATCCAGAAGTATCTGAAATCACAATGATACGCTCGTCAGTACCTTCCATGAAGTTGGGAAGAGCATTGAACTGAGCGTCTGCAATTTCAGAGTCCCCTCCCCTGACGGTTCTTACACAGTCGTGGGGGAATAAAACATCCGCATGTACTTCAGCTTTTCCCGATTTCAATGCTTCTTTATAGTGTTCAAATCTTTCAGTATCGTTTCTACCAAAAGCTTGGGTATAACGAGCCATTGCTACTGAAGGCACTTTCTCGTAGTCAATTTCATTCCACCGCTTTGTACACATCTTGTGCTCGACAATATGATTCTTACGAGTTTTTGCCAAAAGCCGGCGGAAATCACCAATCTTCATCTTCATCTCCTTACGAAGAGGAGAATCATTACGATCAGCCCACTTAGCTGCAAGTACATCCTTCTCACGAAGAGCACTTGCCCACATCTTTACAGCATATTCTTCACACTGAGTTCCGAACAGAGCCCGAAGGTCGTCCCAACGGCCAACCATAGGGATCCATCCAATGTTGGCATTCACCCATGCTGGATCATTCTTCCCCAGCCAATTCAAGCACTCACGAGTTGCGCTTCGATTTCCAGACCCACCACGGCAGTCACGAAGCCATAGAAGTAGCTTGAAGCTGAGTTCAGGATCGACGATCCAAGTCTTCTGGAACAAGGAGAGCGCTGACTCCTCGTGCCCATAAAAACTTCTGCGGTTTGTAAACAGAGACCCAGCCTTGCTGAAAAACTCCAGCGCGTGGTTCAAAGAATGTTCGTATGCCACTGCTCCTTCATTTGTTCTCTTCATTTCTTTTTCTCCTTTCAGGTTGGTCGGGAGCCCTCTGGCTTGCACTGGGGCTCCCTAATAACCAGTGTGTAAGATTAGTATTAGGTTTATTGCTGTACCCAACCTTGTAAAGCAAGGACTTTACTTATGTTTTTATACAGGATGGCATTACCTTTTTTAGATTAGCAGTCTAATGGTTTTGTTTGCTGTAACCATCCTTTTCGTGTGCGCCCAGATGGATTTGAACCAACGGCGACCTGCTTGTAAGGCAGGAGCTCTCCCCCTGAGCTATGGGCGCAATGGTTATTATCTAAAATTATCTTTTGCTTTTTGAAGTAGCTTCTTCCAATGTTCCTCTGCTTCTGCAGCTTTTTCTACTAGAATATTTGCAAGAGTTTGTTCTGCTTCCTTCTTTGTTTCAAACACTAATTCACGAGGTACATACCAAGCTTCTACTTCACCTATCTTGATTAGTCCATCTGGTAGTATCCTACCACAGATTCCAATCTCTACTTTGTAATCTAAGGGGTCGTTGTGCATGGTATCCACAAACCATACTTTATCACCTACTTTTAATTCTTTCATGGTAATTCTCCTTTTGTTTTGCCACATTTTTTACATCTCAGGTTTTTTGTGCCACCATACAAATGCTCCCATTCGTGGTCACATTTTTCAATCCGCTCTCTTTCCAGCATTCGTTTCCATTCAATAGTAAGTTCGTCTTCGAGAAGACCTTCAAAGTGAGAGACCAGACTATCTATAAGCATTTCTCGTTTAGTATTCTCATCTGTTATGTCAGCGATTCTTGTAGCTAGTTCTTTTATTTTCTCATCTGTAAATTCCATTATAGTCCCTTTTTGGGGTGACGGATGGGAATCGAACCCACTTGCACTGGAGCCACAATCCAGCCGCGTACCTGTATGCGTCCCGCCACCATAGTTTATTTACTCAGAGTGATCCCCATGAGATTAGTTAGGTCAGGAGTAATACTTTCCAGTCTAACATCAAAAGGGGCATTATCCACACGATTTAGCATATTTTCTTCCACCATATCTTTTAGTACTTCTAAATCATAAGGCTCATCTGATTCAAACACTATTTTTACTATGTACTTGAACATTATAATTCTCCTTCTGGCGGAGGGGACAGGATTTGAACCTGCAACCGTTTTACCGGCGACGATTTTCAAGACCGCTTGACCACCATACTGTCCACCCCTCCTTATGTTAAGTATTCCCACCACGTATCCATGTTGCCTGGAAAATCCAAGCAGGTGAATATTGTATTTTCATATTTCATTTTGTAGTACAAATGAAAATGTCCAAAGTACCACAAAGGAGGTCTATACTTATCGTATACATACGAGAGAGCTTCTTGTGAAGGGTCTCTCATCTTTAGAAACCAAGGGTAATACTCAATGGCTTCTTCCTCTATCTTTG
>JAWLDD010000082.1:0-8966 GCA_041686815.1 Candidatus Atribacteria bacterium
ATAGTTTTTGGCGAAAGCTTAGCTATTATATTCTGATGCTCTGTTGTAAGAAACCGGGACACGTCTATGGTTAGCATAGATTGCAGGTATGTCTGTAGGGGATAATGATATGGTTTCTTCATATATAGCATTCCATCAAACCAAGCATTCCAGTGGCCTACAATAACGAATAATCCTATGGTGGCTATTGCTGGCTTGGACAATGGAACAAATATTCTCCATAGTATATTCCAGTGACCTGCACCATCTAAGAATGCCGCTTCCTCTAGCTCTCTTGGTAGTCCCCGGAAGAAGTTTAGCATAAGTATAATATTCCAAGTATTCACCGCAGAGGGCAGTACTAAAGCCCAAATTGTATCCATAATGCCAGTATAGTGCACTATGAGAAAGCTGGGTACAAGTCCGCCCGAGAATAGCATGGTAAAGAAATAAATCCAGACATAAATTCTTCTGCCCCTGAATTCATCGGTATTTTTGGATAATGGATATGCACACATTATAGTCAATAGCATGCCTATGCCTGTGCCTAGTATAACTCTCTGTATAGACACAAACATAGCTGCCCAAAAATTCCCTGATCTTAGGACAAATCTATAGGACTCCAAAGTAAAATCTTTGGGCAATAACCAAACAGCACCTGCCGCTGCCCTATTGGGAGAGCTCAAGGAGACAGCAAAAACATTAATAATTGGAAATAAGCATATTATTGCGGCAGATATAACAAATATATAATTAAACACCGTAAATATCTTATATCCCTTAGTATCCATATGATATTTTTTCTTTCTTCTTTTCATTTGGCGCACCTCCCTAGAATACCTCATAGTCTGCAAATTTATATGCCAGCCAATAGGATATGGATATAAGGATCATGGATACAAAGGACTTAAATAATCCTACGGCAGTACCAAAATCATATTGTCCTGATTGCATACTAATACGATATACCAAGGTGTCAATAATATCCCCTGTCTCAAGGACTGGTACGCTGTAAAGGTTAAATATTTGATCAAAGCCTGCATTGAGCACATTTCCTAATGATAAAACCATGGACAAGACGATAATGTGCATTATTGAAGGTATGGTCACGTGTATAGTCTGCTTAAACCTACTAGCTCCATCCACAATAGCTGCCTCGTACAAGCTGGGATCAATCCCGGTTATGGCTGCAAGATAGATAATGGTACCAAAGCCAAATTCCTTTAAAGTTTCGGTCATTACCATCATGAAAGGGAAAAGGTTCTTGTCCCCTAGCCAAAATTTAGGCTCGCTACCAAATACGACACCTATCATGGCATTCAAAGCACCATCCGGTGCCAAGAGCTCCTTTAAGATACCTGCCATTATTACCCAAGATAGGAAATGAGGCATATATATTACAGTTTGTACAGAACGCTTTACCGCTAGGCATCTTACTTCATTTATCAATAGCGCAAATATAAGAGGTGCAAAGAACATGGCTATCATCTTGCCTACGGCGATGTTCACCGTATTAAACAGAGCTCTGGTAAAATCAGGACTGGAAAACAATCTATTGAAATGTGCAAAGCCTACCCATTCAGACTGCCAAAACGCTTTTATCCCCAGTCCCACGTTATAATCTTGAAAAGCTATTACAATACCTATCATGGGTAAATAGCTATATATTAGAAGCAACACCAGGCTTGGCAGAAGCATCAAATGTAGTGACCGGGTTCCTAGCCTCGTACTGCTATTTTTGCCTCTCCGTTGACCCATAATACCTACCTCTCCTCTTTTCTATCATAAGGGGGATCCAATCGATCCCCCTTATGGCATCATCTCCGTCGGTCATCTGTTAGTACTATTTATTTTTCTGATACCAATCATTTACTTCCCTTGTCATCTCATCGCCGCCATTGTTATGGAAGTAATTGACCCAAGCATCAAATTGAGCTTCAACATCCCCTTCCATGATTGCCTTTATGAAGTATTCTATTCGTTTATTGTGTATATCGCTTCCATACTTAGCTATGGCAGGTGTATCTAACGCTGCAAAAGCATCAAAGTGTAGATACTTATCCGGATCTGCTTTTACCATGTCGTAGGTAGTTAGATCAGAGCCGTTTTCAGCATTGAACAGCTTATAAAGAGCCCAATTGTTTTCAAAATTCTCTGCATTGGTTCCATCGTTTATCCAACTGCTCATTAATTGGAATGTGGATCTAGCATCTATTGGTATGTTGCTGCCATCTCCGCCTTTTGCTATTTCTTCATTGGCGATTCTTGCATTAATAATATTTTTAACTATATTATCAAAGGCGACAACCGCATTCCAGAAGTTCATATTACCGCCGGGGGTTGAATCATAGATGTTTGTTTCAATATCCTTCAAGAAGTCTGGCTTTTCCGCAGGCTCAAATATGGCTGCCTTCAGATTAATGAGCTTCATAACAGCTTCAGGATGCTCACATTTCTTGCTTATGACGTTAAAATCGTTGGCACGGCTGGTAGCGTCCTGTTTGGCTATACCGCCATGAATATCCGGTGCCATAATCCAGTCAACATCAGCCTCAGGATTATTAGCTTTAAGAGCTCTTCCAGCTCCTCCGTTGGGGAAGTGAGAACCTGAGAAGAAAATACCTACCTTGTTGGAGGCTATATCGGCCTGTAATTCATTATCTGGATCCTTTATTGCAAAGTCCTCAGCTAACAGTCCTTCCTTGTACCATTCATGTAGTCTAGCCAGAGCATCCTTTGTCTCAGGCTGAATCTGACCGAATTGCAATTCTCCGTCCTTTTCGATCCATCCTTCATGAACATCGTAAGCATTAAGCACCATCATTAAGTTGCCTGAACTTCCTCCAAAATTCTTATGAGCTGCTATTCCGTAAGTACCAGGGTGTTTATCCATAAAAGCACGGGCTAATTCTTCTATGTCCTCTAAGGTTTTGGGTACTTCTAAACCTAACTCTTCTAACCAATCCGACCTATACCATACCAAGTTACCATAGGAAGGATCCAAGGGGCCTGGATTGGGTATACCAATCATCTTACCATCGTACATGGCACTTTGAAGGGCACGACCTCCGCTTACATTAAGGTATTCCCTAACTTTATCAGAGGCATATTTATCAACAATGTCCTTAACATCGATTATCTTATCTGCTATTGCCAACCTTTGAGCGATAGAACCATAGACGGGCATAAGGTCTGGCAGATCATCGGCTGCGATGCTGGTGGTAATCTTTGTTTCAAGGGGTTCTCCCCAGTTGGGTGCTGTCCACACAACATTTAGTTTGATGTTGAGCTGTTCTAAATAGGTTTTGGACCACCAGTTGTTGTTTTCATCCTCACCTTCATCAAAACCCATCCAAGATGTCAAGACACGACAGGTGGTGATTTCAATGGGTTCAGGATATTTGCCAAAGGGATCAATTTCATCGCTGTCGGAGGTATCCTCCTCTTGGTCAACTACTTCTTTACTTTCCTCGGGTTGCTTCTCAGTTTGAGAAACTTCTTCGTCACTGCCCTTATCGCTTGGATCACTTGGCATACAGCCAACCAATCCAATGCTGATGGCTAGTATAAAGCAAAACAATACAAGCACAACACTTTTCTTACCCATTCTCCTCTTCATTCCTTTCTATGATATAATTTTTATCAGCAACTGTATTTTATCGCCATCAATGGAATAATTCGATAAACTTTTATAACATTGAGTTTAACTTTAATAACCAATATCCTTTATTTGCATATTTTAGTATAAAAAGTGCTACTCATTCATTAGTAGCACTGGGGTATCAACATTATTTAATGGTCCTTAGGTTCTGTTTTGAGATCTATACTCCTGTGGAGCTAGCCCTAAATGTTTCTTAAAGAATCTGGTGAAGTATGAGGAGTGATTAAAACCCAATTGTTCAGCAATGTTTACTATCTTCATGTCGGTGTATAGGAGCATGCTCTTGGCTTTTTCAACCTTTTTCCTGGCTATATACTCACTAAAGTTTTCACCTTTAATTTCCTTAAACATTCTAGATAGATAGAACGGGTGGTAGTGGAGAATTTCTGCGAAATGGTTTAGGGACAGATCTTTATCTATGTTCTCTTCTACATAGCTATCGATGAAGTCAATGATGCTGTTGGTATTTCTGAAGCTATCATCATCTCTCAGCTCAATGATTTTAAATGCTATGTCTTGGAAATACATTTCTATATCCTTCCAGTTATTGAAATGATCCAATGAAGTCTTAATCTGAAGGTGTATCCCTCTGCTTTCATGATCTTTATTTATATTGTTTACTACTGACATAAAACGGGACACCAAAGTGAAAAAAGCTTCCTCCTTAATGGCATGATATTCATTGGGTAGCCTGTTAAAGGGCTCCATAATCTCCTGGAAGAAGTTTGAAAATTCTTCTGCACTGCCATCTTTTAAATAGGAATCTATACCCATCATCTTCTTTATTGCCAATCGAGCATCAGATATGAGCTGTAATCTCTCATATTGATCTTGATTCTGCTCATCCTTAGAACCCTCTAGTTCATTCTTGCCTATGAGTATAATATCTGTGGTCATCAATGGTGTCCTATTCAAAGCTGAATAAAGCCGTTTAAATTTTATAGAGATCTCATCCCATTCAATGGCCTGTTGCTCCGCTGAAAAGGACACATGAAGCTTGAACATCTCAAGGCATAGTTTTTGCAGGCTATCCAGCCTTATCCATATAGAAGTAGCCTTATTGGACTGTGCTTTTTCCATATCCCCCTTGGCTTGTAGGATCCAGACTATTCTACCTTCATAGATTACCGATATACAATTCATGGTTTGACTAAAGTATTCGTGGACAAAGGTCTTTACTTTGTACATCTCTTTATGGGTTGATAGGGAGCTGTCCCGAGTATTAACCCTGGCGATAGCCATATATACCGGCTTGTATGGACTCAGCTCTAATGAAAGATCATGGAAATTAGCTTCAAGGGGAACGGGCTCATATTTTTCTCCGTCCAAAATATCTATGATCAATTCTTCCCTTAAAAAGGCATCAGCTAACCTCATGCTTTCAGCTGCATTTTTTAATACCTCTTCATTTCTCAGCTCTTGCTCAATCTCTGCTGCAGCTTTGGCAACTGAGGCAATAAACCGCTCTTCATCCTCACTCTTTAGTATGTAATCAATCCCATCATTTCTAATGGCTTGTTGAACATAGCGAAACTCATCGTAGCCAGACATTAGAATTACCTTGGTATGCTTCCATGTCTTTCTAACATGCTTTAGTAGCTCTATGCCATCCATCTTGGGCATGCTTATATCTGTAAGCAGGATATCTATATGGGTCTTTCCCATGATATCCAAGGCTTCCATAGCTGAATTGGCTTGCATAACATCAAGCAAAATATCCCCCATTAGGGTAGAGCCTAGAAATACTTCGGATATGTATTCAGCGATGATTGATTCATCGTCTACCACCAATAGATTAAACATATTATCCCCCCATAAAAATAACCAGCTTGACGGATAACCCTCCCATTGCGCTTCTATCTACCTCTAATCCGCTTTCTTCGCCGAATTTTAATCTAAGGCGTTCTCGTACATTTCTTAATCCAGTGCCTCCTATGATCTCGTGATTATCTACGTGCTGCAGGCTTCTCTTTAACTTTATTAGAATGTCATCCGACAATTCCTCCCCATTGTCCTCTATATTTATCTTAAGATATTGGCCTTGTTCACAAAAAGATACCTTCAGAAGACCATTTCCAGTCTTGTTTTTCAAGCCGTGCTTATAGGCATTCTCCACTATTGGCTGTAAAATCAATTTGGGAACATAAAAATCCCTCACATCATGAGGCAAATCCTCTATCTGTGATGATATACGTCCTTGAAACCTTATATTTTGAATTTCTGAAAAGTCCTTTATATGGTTAACTTCCTGTTCTAGTGTTACATCTCCGGTCAACTCTTTGGTGATATATTGATAGTAGTGCCTCAGGTGTTGAGTCATCTTTAATGCACATTCCGTATCCTTAAGCTTTATAAGCCCATATATTACTGCCAGACTGTTATGTAAAAAATGAGGATTTATTTGAAATTGGAGCTGTTTGTACTCAGCATCTTTTAGTAATAGCTCCTTTTTGAAAACATCGCTTATCAAATCTTTTAGCTTTTTGACCAAATAGTTGAATTGGGAATACAGATGACCAAACTCATCGTTCTTAGAATAAGAGACCTCTATATCAATATCTCCATCCTCCACCTGCTTTAACGAATCCACCAATCTCCCAAGGGGTGATATGATCATGCCCCTTATCCAAAGGCTGAAAATGGCTACAAGGACCAGTGCTAAGGCTGACATGAACCATACCCAAGTTCTAAAGGTTTTAAGGGCAGCAAAGAAACTGCTCTCAGGTACATACATAACCAGAATGCTGTGGAGAAAATTGGAAGGACTAAGGAATATATGATATTTAACCCCTTCTATGGTCATACTTTCTAAACGTTTATCGGTTAATGACATGTCTTTTACCAGATTGTTGATTTGGTATTGAACATTTTCTTCATCGGTATATAAGGCTAACCCCCTTCCATCACTTACCAGAAATGCACCTCCACCTTCCATCCCTACAATATCATCCATGCTGATCTCAAGTGCATCTTTGCATATTCGTATGCTTACAAGCAATGGCTCATCATCATAGGTTTCATGGACTTGCTTACTATAAAATTCCGGTACCATATTGATATGGTATTCATCTTCAATAATACAGAAAGGAAGATTCTCAACGCTGGAAAACCTAAGGTAATGTCGGTATTCCTGATAATTCAAAGGCAGAACCTGTTGGGTTGTAACCTCCTTATCCAAATTGGGTATGAAAACCCTAATATCGTCTATATAGGCGTTCATATTCTTGGTATTTCTGAGCATATCCCTTACATAGTTTAAGGTTATCAATTTTTCAGACAAAGGCATTACCCAGCCTGACTGTTTAAACATCCGTACTTGGGAATCGTTTAAAATATTTAGTTGAAGGGTCATTACGTTATAGATTTGGGTTTCAAGAAAGGATAAGTAAAAATCTCCTTTTGATTCTGCTGACTTTAATATCTCATTTCTTACGCTGTTCTGTCCCTTTACCGTTACATAAACACTTAGAAAATACATGGGCAACACAACTATCAAAAACACTAACAGTACCTTTGGAAATACTGAAAAATACCTCTGCCTTTTGAACATGGTGAAAACCCCCTGGCAATGGATTCCTATATAATGTTGTTTGTTCTCAGATGTGTTTTCCATAGATTAGCTATATACAAATCATATCACATAAAAATTGCATATAAAAGTGTTTTCATATTTCGATTATTGATCTATTTCCAAAAATAAAAATCGGTCGATATTTCATCGACCGATTTGTCTGGTGGAGGAGGGCGGATTCGAACCACCGAAGGCTGAGCCAACAGATTTACAGTCTGCCCCCTTTGGCCGCTTGGGTACTCCTCCTAATTTTCTGTGATCATTCACTTTTGCTGACCACGATTCATAATTATAGTACATGATATTTAGAATGTCAACTAATTTTTTTAGCAAATATTTGGTTGTATTAAGAGATTATCCTGAAAAAGCTTGTACATTATTAGTATTTCCTCGCTAAAGCTCCCTATTACCCAAAACTTTTTTCGCATAATATGTCCCAAAACCCCATGGACATACATAATATGGCAAAATCATGGATATATTAATACAATCATTGATTCCAAAGGAGTGTGCCACATGAAGCAATTATACATAGAAGAACTCAAAGGAAATCATGTTCATTTTATAGGTATCGGCGGAATCAGTATGAGCGGTTTGGCTGAAATTATGCTACATAAAGGATATTCAGTTTCAGGCTCGGATCTAAAACAAACCCATATTACCGATAAGCTGCAGGAAAAGGGTATAAAAGTCTTTATAGGACATGATGCATCAAATATTGAAGGCGCGGACTGGATAGTCTATACCGTTGCTGTAAAGGATGATAATCCCGAGATCATAGCAGCTAGAGAGAAGGGTTTACCCATCGTTGAAAGAGCAGTCCTTCTGGGATATATAATGGAAACCTATCCCTATTCCATTGGTGTTGCGGGAAGCCATGGCAAGACCACTGCAACCTCCATGATATCCATCATGCTGCAAAGGGCAAATCTAGATCCTACCGTCTTGGTAGGAGGTGAAGTAGATGAAATTGGCGGCAATGTTAGGATGGGAAACAGTCACTACTTTGTTACCGAAGCCTGTGAATACAACGAGAGCTTCCTAAATTTTGAACCTTACATGGCTATTGTACTTAATATTGATGAAGATCATCTGGACTATTTTAAGGATATTAACAGAATATATGAGGCTTTTGTAAATTATGTAAATCTTGTTTCCTCAAAGGGTATCATAATAGGCTGCGCTGATGATCCCCTGGTGGTAAGGCTTATGAAGGAAACCTATCATCGAAAGATCAGCTTTGGTATAGAGAATAAAGCTGACTGGATGGCCAAGGATATAAAGTATGACAAAGAAGGGCATCCATCCTTCCGTGCAGTATACAAGGGACAGGATATGGGCAGGTTTCAATTGAATATACCAGGAGAATATAATATCTACAATGCATTGGCTGCTTCCGCTGCAGCATGGTCTATAGGTGTCTCTGTTGATATCATCAGGGACTCCTTGGCATCCTTTAAAGGTACCCATCGAAGGTTTGAGATAAAGGGAAGGCTCAATGACGTAACGGTTATAGATGACTATGCCCATCACCCCACAGAGGTACGGGCCACCTTACATGCAGCCCGTAGATATCCTCACAAGAAGATATGGTGCGTATTTCAACCCCACACCTATACCCGGACTGATAAATTGTTTTACGAGTTCTCAGAATCCTTTATAGATGCAGATGAAGTAATAGTCACCGATATCTATGCTGCCAGGGAAAAGGCCATAGAATGAGTAAATTCAGAAAGTCTAGCTAAGGCCATTAGC
>JAWLDD010000083.1:0-8945 GCA_041686815.1 Candidatus Atribacteria bacterium
TTCAAAACTCGAAAGTCCGAAAATCGAGAAACCTATATACCTCCTCATGTTTCAGATTGTATGGTAGGTTTTAGTACAGAATCTGTTAAGAAGGCATTAGGTGGAAGCTTTGATCCTTTGATAGAGCAAATAGCAAATGGTAACATTCGAGGAGTAGCAACTATTGTAGGATGTACTACTGCGAGATATGGCCAAGGGGGAAGCAATATATTTAGGATAGCTAAGGGTTTAATTAAAAACAATATACTTGTGTTATCCGGAGGTTGCACTTCGGCGGTAATGGAATACACAGGTCTTACAAATCCAAAAGCTGCCCAAGAGTGTGGAGAAGGACTAAAGGCAGTATGTCAGCAACTAGGAATACCTCCGGTATTGACCTATGGTGCTTGTGTTGATATAGGTAAGATGACCCATACAGCTAAGGAGCTGGCAGATGCCCTAGACGTAGATACCAACAAACTGCCTTTAGTTATTGGAGCACCAGAATACTTAGAGCAAAAGGCTGTTGCTGATGCATGCACAGCTGTAGCATTGGGATGGCTAGTTCATATAGCTCCAGTTCCATCTATCACAGGCAGTGATCTTGTTGTAAAAACTTTAACCGAAACTACAGAAACATTAGGACTTGGTAAAGTAGTAGTTGAAATGGATGCAGAGAAGACGGTACAAATTTACGTTGATCATATTGAGAAAAAGAGGAGAGAATTGGGGCTTATTTAATTAGCAGATTTTTTATAGCAAGTCTATCAAATCCTGTTGTCAGATATTCCACTGGAAGCGATAGGCTTGCTAGCATAATATATAAATAAAATAGTAAGCCAGCAACATAAAATCGTTATAAAAACATTATTGACAATGTTTGGCATTACTCATATAATGAAATTTATACAGCAGTGTAATTGATAAGCTAGAAAGGAGTGTGTTCTATGTCTGAAAGATTTTTAGAGGTGATATTTAGTTAATTTAATATTGGCACAGGTATGCAAATATTACTACTTTTTATTTGTATTACCTATGCTAACTTCTTTCGAGCAACCAGGATGCATGGGCGAGCAGTTGGCTTTGCCAATACCGCCAAATTGTGTTATTAACAACAAACACGTGATTGGTAGCGTGTTTTTTTGTTGGATTTAATGCCCATTTTATTCCCGCAGGTGGTCGATATCTGCGGGATTTTTGTGTCCATTTTAGGTATCAAATATAATGAAGGACTGATAGGAAGTGATAGTTATGGTTAAGAATAGAACATTTGAACAAATAAAAAAGATAAGAAAAAGCTGGGATATAAATCCTAGAACTAGGATACATGAAAGCTATCTTAAAAACAGTAAAAAGCGTAGACAACAGGAAAAGAAAATTATAGAGGATGGATTAGAAGAATGAATATATATGATTATGGCTGGAATGAACATTTTGAAAGAGAGTGGAAAGATAAGGCCACCTCTGATATGATTCAAGGAAGGATAATAGCTGACTATGGCCAAATGGTTAGGGTTATTACCAATGATGGGGAAATGTGTGTAAATAGGCCAATAAACGCTCATGATAAAGATATACAACTTGCAGTAGGAGATTGGGTTGCTTTGGAATATGATTTTGATATCCAATTGCCATATATAAGCTTTGTTCTCAATAGAAGAACAAAGTTTTCCAGGGTAGCTGCTGGCATAGAATTTAAAGAGCAAATAGTTGCCTCAAACGTGGATATTGTTTTTCTTATTCAGTCATTAAACAGAGATTTTAATATGAGAAGGTTGGAAAGGTATTTGATCTGTGCGTGGGATAGCGGAGCTATGCCTGTAGTTGTATTGACCAAAAGTGATATCTGTGATGATGTAGCTGATAAAATTGCAATTGTCTATGAAACTGCGCCGGGCGTAGATGTCCATGCTATTAGCTGTTTAACAGGAGAAGGAATAGAAGAGATCAAGAAGTATTTGTTAAGAGGTAAGACTATAGCTTTTTTAGGCTCTTCGGGAGTAGGCAAATCAACTCTGGCGAATACCCTAGCAGGTAAAGGACTGTTTAAAACACAGGCTGTTAGGGAGAATGATAACCGAGGAAGACATACCACTACACATAGAGAAATAGTCCTCTTGCCTCAAGGTGGACTGATTCTGGATACTCCAGGAATGAGATCGTTATCTCCGTGGGAAGGGGAGGTTGGTGTGGATATTATGTTTGGCGATATTGAAGAACTGATAGCACAGTGTCGTTTTTTTGACTGTAGTCACGGGAATGAACCCGGATGTGCAGTTAGAGAAGCATTGGATAATGGTAGTTTGGAGATAAGAAGATGGAATAGCTGGCTTAAGCTACAAAAAGAATTGGCATATGTTGAATCCAAGAAGAAGGGTAAACAGCGACTTAAGGAAAAAGAATGGGGGAAGAAGACTTCAAAATTTCAGAGAGAATTTCATAAGGGAAGGTGATGTAAATCTTTTATTGCTGGGATTTCCTTTTTCGGAGATAAGTGATATAATACTATTTTTGTAAAGAGTCAAGCTCAATCCAAATGTGGGGGTATAGAGTATGATTACGGTAAAGGGCCTGTGTAAGACATTTAAAGTAGCTAAACGTTCTGCTGGAACCAAAGCTGCATTCAAAGCTTTATTTAAAAGGGAATACGACGAGATAGAGGCTCTCCGTGAGGTCTCGTTTAATATAAAGGCAGGAGAAGTGGTGGGGTATATAGGACCTAATGGAGCAGGAAAATCTACCACTATAAAGATTATGACCGGAATTCTAGTACCAGATAGTGGAAGTTGCGAGATATTAGGACGTATACCATGGAAGGACAGAATCGCTCACGTTAAAGATATCGGAGTGGTTTTTGGACAGCGTTCTCAGCTCATGTGGGATATTCCAGTAATAGATTCTTTTGAACTCCTTCGGGACATTTATAGAGTTTCCGACCATCAATACAGAATGAATTTGGATAAACTGACTGATATTTTAGACCTGACACAAATCCTCTATACCCCTGTACGACAATTAAGCCTAGGTCAGCGAATGCGATGCGAGATTGCAGCCTCTCTATTACATAGCCCTAAAATATTATTTTTGGATGAACCTACCATAGGTTTAGATGCTGTATCTAAAATAGCTGTGCGAAAATTTATTAAGGATATAAATAAGGAAAATGGAGTAACCGTCATACTAACAACCCACGATATGGGAGATGTAGAAGCCCTTACAGATAGAGTTTTACTTATAGGAAAGGGACAGATATTATTCGATGGAAGCTTCAAAAAATTAAAAAGCAGATACAATACTTACAGTATTTTGACGGTAGATCACTCAGGAGATGGTAGTATTTCTGATATGCAGAACATAGAAATCTTATCCAATATAAATGGACGAATAGTACTGCAAGTGGATACAAGCCATAGAACGGTATCAAGTGTTATACGTCAGCTTTCTGATAGCTTAGAAATACGCGATATCTCAGTGGAATCACGCCCAATAGAGGAGATAATTGCAGCACTTTATAAGGAGTATCGGATATGAAACCCTATATCTCAGCACTTCGGGTGCGCTATTTGAATGGATTACAATATCGAGCTGCTGCCCTTGGTGGTCTGACTACTCAGCTTTTCTGGGGATTAATGAGGATATTTCTATATAATGCCTTTTACAAAAGTGGTGGGCAACCACCAACAATGAACTTTCCCGAGCTTGTTTCGTATATTTGGCTTCAACAAGCTTTTCTGGCTATAATAATGCTTTATGATTGGGATTATGAGCTCTTTGATATGATTACATCGGGCAATATATCCTATGAACTATGCAGACCATGCAACCTATATGGATTTTGGTATGTAAAGTTGCTATCTAAGAGACTAGCCAGTGCCACCCTGCGTTTTTCGCCTATAATCCTTATATCATTGCTACTACCTACACCCTATAGACTTACCTTGCCTCACAACATAATGTCTTTACTTCTTTTTCTAGTGACAATGCTTCTAGGCTCGTTGCTCCTTGTTGCAATTTCCATGCTTATATACATATCGGTATTCAAAACTATGTCGCCAGTAGGGTCTATGGCCTTTTTTGGGATTTTGGGTGAATTCTTTTCTGGTATGCTTATACCAATTCCTCTAATGCCTGAATGGTTGCAAAGAATATGCTATATTATGCCTTTTAGATGGACTTCAGATCTGCCTTTCAGGATTTATTCAGGAAATATAAGTGTAAGCCAGGGATTGATGAGTATAGGAGTACAAATACTGTGGATTTTTGTATTGGTGAGTATGGGTCTAGCTATGATGAAGCGAATAACGAAACGGATTGTGATACAAGGAGGTTAAATAATGGGATTGTATCTTAGGTATATTAGGTTGTTATTGAAGTCTCAGTTACAGTATAGAGCTTCATTTGCCATGACAGTTTTGACTCAATTTCTTACTCCCTTTGCGGCTTTTTTCGGGATTTATTTGTTATTTGAGCGCTTTGGAAGCATTGAAGGATGGACTGTATACGAAGTTTTTTTGTGCTTTGCTATCATAGGAGCCAGCTTTTCTACATCCACCTGTATAGCACGGGGTTTTGACGTTTTTCCCAATATGATTAAAAATGCTGGATTTGATAGGTTTTTAGTCCGTCCTAGAGGCACTATCATCCAAGTGCTAGGTTCAGGTTTTGACATTAAACGAATAGGTCACCTGATCCAAGCTATAATCGTCCTAATTATAGCTATATCCGGAGTAAAGATATCATGGAATATAATCAAAATATTTACCCTAGTAAATATGATTATAGGAGGAGCATGTATTTTTTCAGGAGTCTATATGCTTCAAGCAGCTTTAGCTTTTTGGACTGTTGAAGGTTTGGAGATAGCTAACATCCTTACCAATGGAGTAAGAGAGTATGCCAGCTATCCCCTTGACATCTTTCCTAAGTGGATAACCCGCTTCTTTACCTTTATCATCCCATTCTCCCTTGTCAATTACCTGCCACTAAAAGCGTTACTGGGACATTATAGTGAACATTTAATCTTCTACATGTTATTGCCCTTGGTAGGGATTCTATTTATTTTTCCTTGTATTTTAGCTTGGAATTTTGGTGTAAAGCATTATTGTTCTACAGGCTCCTAGTAGCTTAAAAATCTTCAGTGAATAATTTTTCTATAGTATTTACATCGTTAGTAGCTCTTAATGGATTTACTGCGGGCCCTGAAATTATTGCTCCTTCATAGGTAAACCTAGAGCCATGACAAGGACAATCCCATGATTCCTCAGCAGAATTCCAATTAAGTTCACATCCCATATGGGTACAAGTAGTATTGACCAAATGGAGATTGCCCTGCCTATCCCGATAAGCACCGACTCTTTTTCCATCAATCTTCAATACCTTAGCATCTCCAGGCTTAAGGTCTGCTTTTTCAGGTAATTGAGAAAGCTTACCGTCTAATAGCTGTTCGGCTACATTATAGTTTTCTACTATAAAAGTTTTAGCTGATGCTACAATGGTCTTTCGGGACGGATTATAGACATCTTTCCATGGACTCTCCCCTTTAACAATCAAGTCTTTAATTAACAATGATGACACTATGCTGTTGGTCATACCCCATTTTTGAAAGCCGGTAGCCACATATAGATTAGGTGTATTAGAAGTAAAGTTTCCTATATAGGGTATACCGTCCAAAGTCATACAATCCTGAGTTGACCAGCGGTAGGGTATATCCTCCACAGTAAAAAGACTATTTGCATAGTCTACCAAAGCTTCGTAATGCTGAAGGGTAGATCTGCCCTGGCCTGTTTTATGATGATCACCGATAACCATTACAAGCTCTCCATCCTGTGTGTCTAATCTTCTAAGTGAACGTGCTGGATCATCTGCATTTATATACATGCCTCCTGGGTATTTTTCCTTTGTCTTAATCGCAAGAGCATATGCTCTTTCAACATATAATCTTGCAAAATACATTCCATGCTTGTTATAAAAAGGATAGTGAGAGGCAATTATTACTCGTTTTGCTGTAACCTTTTTGCCTTTGGTTGTAGTAACTATATATCCATTATCCTCTTCTATATCCACAGCTCTACTGTTTTCGAATATTCTAACCCCTTGTTCTACTATATATTTTGCTAAACCAAGAGTAAACTTTCGTGGATGGAATTGTGCTTGATCATCAAAGCGGATCGCAGCTTTTATTGGCAAGTTGAAGGGGATCTCATCTACAAAAGATGCCTTAATGCCTAGATCTGTCGCAGTTTTTATCTCATCATATATCTTCTGAACATATTTTTCCTGCAGGGTGTAGGTAAAGGCTGATTCAGTAACAAAATCACAGTCGATACTATGTTCATTCATAATCCTTTTTGTTTCTTGGATAGCATGTTGATTGGCATCTGCATATTGCTGGGCTAATTCCCTGCCCATTTGGCGTTGGATCTTATCATAGATAAGGCCATGTTGAGATGTTATTTTGGCTGTTGTATAGGCAGTTACTCCATTTAATATACGGTTGCCCTCCAAAATAGCTATTTTAAAGCCTTCTTTTACTAATTGATATGCACAAGCTATGCCTACGTATCCTCCACCGATGATCAGTATATCAACACTTATATCCTGATCCAGGGTAGGATAATTTGTAGCTTCTGTGGATGCTAGCCAATAGGATTCAGGTGGCTTCTTAAAATTTTTCTGTTGGTCAATATTCATTGTTAACCTCCATAAAGAACATATTCTTAAAGGTTATTTTAAGCCATTTCAATGAAAAATATCCAATTTATCTGACGCTTTATTGATGGGACTTCTATCTCTTCTTTCTAAGTTTATAACCAGGGGGGTATAATGTATTTATTATCTTTATTCATAAAGATCCTGGCTCACTTTGAATCAATGCAAATTTGAATTATAATAGTGAACATGGATGTTCACAAATAATTTGAATGAAGTGCATCGAAGATCAAGCCATGTGTTAGATATAATGAAGATAATGAAAGGGAAAGGATAACTGTAAATGGATGAAAAAGACATAAGAAATATAGGTGTTTTGGCTCATGTAGATGCAGGCAAAACAACTCTAGTAGAGCAGATACTGTATAAAAGCGGGGTTATCAGTAGCCTTGGCAGTGTTGATAAGGGGACAGCACATACCGACAATATGGAGATAGAGCAACAAAGGGGAATCTCTATCAAATCAGCTGAAGCAAATCTCATATGGAATAATATTGAGATCAATCTGATTGATACTCCCGGCCATATAGACTTCTCATCAGAGGTAGAAAGATCTTTATGCATCTTGGATGGAGCTATTCTTGTAATTTCAGCAGTCGAGGGTGTTCAACCTCAAACTGAGATATATTTCAAAGCTTTGAAAACTATGAAAATACCCACTATTATATTTATTAATAAGATTGACAGGATAGGCGCTGATATAGAAAGAGTGTTAAATGAAATTGATAATCTTTTGACCGATTCTGGTCTATCGTTCAGTGTCTTTGAACCTGAAACACAGCAGTACTCGGATATATTGTACTTATTGGATGATAATCTGAACTATGATACATACAAAGCTGAAAAAGAAAACCTAATCGAAACTTTAGCCGATAAGGATGACATATTATTAGAGAGATACATAAACGGTGAAACAATAGACTTAAAACTCATCAAGGATAGATTAAAACAATTGGCATATGAGTGTAGAGTATATCCTATTGTTTATGGTGCAGCCCTTAGAGGTCTAGGAATTATAGAATTATTGGATTTATTGACTCTACTTATACCTTCAGCATCGAAAAAACATAATGGTGAGTTGTCTGCTATAGTTTATAAGATTAAGAGGGACAAGGTATTAGGTAAATTAGCTTATTTACGTCTCTATGAAGGCCAGATTCAAAGTAGAGATATAATATATAATTTTACTAAAGACACTGAAGAAAAAATAACCCACATACGTAAGCTTCAAGGACAGAAGGAAATGGATTTTAATAAAGCAGTTGCTGGAGATATTGTATGTGTATCTGGTCTACGCAAAGTTAGTATAGGCGATATATTAGGTAATCCCAGCGGTATACCTGTGGCACCAAAGATTGCTACGCCTCTACTTACGGTACAGGTGTTTCCTAAGCAGGATGGGGATTATATAAAGCTAGTTGAGGTTTTAGAGGAGCTGGATGAGGAAGATCCCCTTCTCAACTTTCAAAATATTAAGGAGAGAAATGAACTTCATATTCAGATAATGGGTATGATCCAGATAGAGATACTTGAGAATATACTGAAAAGCAAATTTGATTTAGACGTTCGGTTTGGGAATCCGTCTATTATATACAAGGAGACCCCCTTAAAAAAGGGGATAGGTTTTGAAGCCTATACTATGCCTAAACCTTGCTGGGCAATAGTAAAGTTTGAGATCGAGCCCTTGCCCAGAGGTCAAGGGTTAATATATGAATCCAAGGTTAGGACTGAGGATATAAAGCTTAGATATCAAAGAGAGATTGAATCCCATTTACCAAAGACACTTGAAAAAGGGCTATATGGTTGGGAGGTAACCGATCTAAAGGTTACTTTAATTGAAGGAGAAGACCATGTAATGCATAGCAACCCAGGTGATTTTCACATAGCCACGGCCATGGGAATAATGAATGGCTTAGCAGAAGTTGGTACTGCTTTGTTAGAACCTATAATAGCCTTCAGAATTTCAGTACCTGAAGAAGTAGGTGGAAAGGTATTAAACGATATAGTACAGATGAGAGGAGGCTTCGACAGTCCTGTGATCATGAATGGAACTTTCACTATAGAAGGCGAGATGCCCATGGCGACATCTGTTAATTATCCTGCGCATCTAGGTATCATTTCAAGTGGCAAAGGGATTATTAGCACTAAGTTTTCAGGCTATAGGCCGATTCCTCTAGACCTAGGAGCAATGAGGGAACGCGTAGGGGTCAATCCTTTGGATAGAGCAAAATATATACTGTTTGCAAGAAACGCGATCAAAT
>JAWLDD010000084.1:0-5461 GCA_041686815.1 Candidatus Atribacteria bacterium
ATTTATCAATGGACTAAAGTTAGCCAATGTGCAGATTGACCGTAAGGTACTAGCCGACATGGCTGTAAATGATGCAGCAGGGTTTTCACAGTTGGTTGACTTAGCCAAACAAAAATTAGAAGCTTAATAAGACAAGACCTCTAGTATGGGGTCTTTTCTAATAGCCATAAGACGTCCTATAATGTCACTCACGTATCCTTTGCACCTATTTGGGCATTATATAGTCATCTATAAGTAATGACTAATAGACCATATGATAGGGGATTGTAGTCTTGAAGATCATTATAGGCAACAGACCTTTTCAGTTTTCGTCTACTCAGATACTGGCTTTAGGTTTTGCATTGGTCATTTTGATAGGAACCATGCTATTATGCCTGCCCATATCCACAACAAATGGGAATGGCTTGGATTTAATCGATGCTTTATTTGAATCTACTTCTGCTGTTTGTGTTACCGGTTTGCTGGTAGTGAATACTGCCAGTGATCTTTCCCTATTTGGTCAGCTAACTGTCTTAACACTAATTCAAATAGGCGGTATGGGTTTTATGACTATGGCTACCATGGTATCATTGGTAATAGGGAAAAGAATTACCCTTAGGGAAAGGCTTGTTATGCAGGAGGCTTTAAAACAGTTCACCTTAAACGGGGTAGTACGGCTTACAAAGAGCGTTATAGCTACTACCTTTACTTTAGAAGGTGTAGGTGCTTTATTCCTTGCATTTAGGTTTATTCCAATGTATGGATGGACAAAGGGAATATATTTTAGCATCTTTCACTCGATATCTGCTTTCTGCAATGCAGGATTTGATCTAATTGGTAACAGCCTCATAGATTTTTCAGGTGATATAATAATAAACTTTACCATCATGGCTTTGGTCATTTTAGGTGGTCTCGGATTTTCTGTAATGTGGGATATACGCCATCATAAGCATCACTTTAGGAAGTGGTCGCTACATACCAAATTGGCTGTATTGGCTACTATAATATTGATAATAGGTGGTTTTTTATTTTATTTTATAATAGAATACGATAAGCTGTTTGTAAACTATTCCTTAAAGGAAAAGTTTATGGCTTCTCTTTTCCAATCCGTTACTACTAGATCAGCAGGATTCAATACCATCCCCATTGAGAGGTTATCGGAATCATCCAAATTTTTTACAGTAATACTAATGTTTATCGGTGCTTCTCCCGCTTCTACGGGAGGTGGAATAAAGACTGTTACCGCTATAGCAATTTTTCTCACCGTAAGAAGTGTAATTCAGGGTAAGGATAACATTGAGGTGTTCAAAAGGCGAATACCTCGCAGCATTGCCGATCGCTCTTTGGCTATTGCTATGATCAGCCTAGGTGCATTGGTATCTGTAACTATAGTGCTATCTGTTATAGAACCATATCCCTTCATTGATGTGCTATTTCAAGCTACTTCAGCTCTAGCTACGGTTGGACTTACTCCATTTGAAATCAGCAAGCTCTGTTTAACAAGCAAAATATTGACTATATTAAGCATGTATGTAGGCAGAGTTGGACCTTTAACATTGACATTAGCACTGGCAAAGCGGCAGTGGAGTGGTAATAACAACATCAAATACCCGGAGGGACGAATAGTGATTGGTTGAGGAAAGGTGAAAATATCTATGAAGCAGTTTGCAGTTATCGGATTAGGAAGATTTGGAAGCAGCATAGCCAAAGCATTGTATACCATGAACCACGATGTTTTAGCCATAGATAAGGATGAGGAAAGAGTACAGGAGATTTCCGATTATGTAACCCATGTAGTACAAGCCGACGCCACCGATGAAAATGTGCTAAGATCCCTTGGAATTAGGAACTTCGATGTTGCTGTAGTAACCACCTCCACGGATATCCAAGCTAGTATCCTTATAACTTTACTATGCAAAGAAATGGGAGTTAAATTGGTTATCGCCAAGGCTCAAAGTGAGCTGCATGCAAAAGTTCTGTATAAGATAGGGGCTGATAAGGTAGTGTTTCCAGAAAGAGACATGGCGCAACGAATAGCCCACAATCTAGTTTCTTCAAATATACTTGATTATATAGAGTTGGCTCCGGACTACAGCTTGGTTGAGATAGAAGCATTGCCCGAATGGATAGGTCATACTTTAAAAGGGTTAAATATGCGGCAAAAATATGGCATCAATGTTCTAGCCATTAGACATGGAAATGACTTAATTTTGTCTCCTAATGGCGATGAGGTTATATACAAGGATGATGTATTAGTGGTCATAGGCAGTAACGACCATATTAGAGAATTGGAGAATTTAAACCAATCCTAGGTTAAGGGAGCAGATAGAATTGAGTGAAATCATAACAAGTCCAAACAATCCAAATATAAAACTGATTAAATCTCTTCATTTGAAGAAGTACCGTGATGAACATGGACTATATTTTGTGGAAGGTTTAAAGATGGTCAGGGAGGCGCTGGCACAGGATGATCTAGTCCAAATGCTTGTATATTCTAGAGATTTTGATATACAGGAGCTGGCCATGGATGTAGGTAGTTATCATATACCTAAGGTTTGTGTGGATTCTAAAATCTTCAGTCAGATCAGTGATGTAAAGACTCCTCAAGGTATAATAGGGGTAATAAACAAAAATGAGCACTATGTCCAAAGGGTATTGGATCAAGATTCTGGTTTTTGGGTGGTATTGGACAGAGTTCAGGATCCTGGGAATATGGGTACTATAATAAGAACCGTGGATGCTGCAGGTGGAGATGGACTAGTACTATTAAAAGGATGTGTTGATCCCTACAATCCCAAGACCATCAGGGCTACCATGGGTTCAATTTTTCGTGTGCCCATAGTCAATGTAGAGGATTGTGATGATTTCTTTTCTGCTCTGAAACGAAAGAATTCAGATATTATAGTCAGCGCCATGGATGGTGAAAATATATTCAACTGGCACAGCCCTAGAACCAAAGGCATTAAAACTCTGGTTATTGGGAATGAGTCCAAGGGGATAAGTGATAAAATCCGGCACCTGGCTACAGACATCGTATCCATACCCATTGTGGGAGGAGCAGAATCCCTGAACGCTTCGGTAGCTGCAGGTATCATGATATACGAAATTATGAGGAAAGAAGGCAATCTGGGACAGGAAATTTCTTGTATCTGATGTGAGGATATGCTATAATAAAAAAAACGCAGATTTAAAGGAGATGGTTCCCAGTGTTGGCTAGAGTGATGTGGAAGATATTCGAAGCGACGGGTTCCGTTTCTGCCTATATGCTTTATAAAAGATTAATAACCCTTAAGTAAAAGCAATGAAGGAGAAGAGTACATTCTGCCTTGTTATCCAGAGAGGGGATGTCATAGGCTGTAAGCATCCCTATAAGAAGAGAATGGAAGTTCGCTCCAGAGCTGTAGGCTGAAGTGGTAGTAGGTCTAACCGGCATAGCCGTTATCTATTAATGAGGTTTGTTTTATACAAATGAACTTGGGTGGTACCACGGATTAGCTACCTCCGTCCCATATTTTGGGATGGAGGTTTTATTTATAATAGACTTATCATTGGAAAGGAGCAAAGGATCGTGCGCGAGAAATTAGATCTAATACAACAACAAGCATTGGAAAGCATAGAAAAAGCCAATGATTCCAATAGTTTGGATGAAGCCAGAATTAAATATTTGGGCAAAAAAGGAGATTTGACCCAGATTCTAAGGGGGATGGGAAAGCTTTCTCCCGAGGAACGGCCTATTATGGGGCAACTGGCCAACCAAGTAAGGCAAGCCATTGAGTTTGCTTTGTCCGAGAAGCTTAAGGATATAGAAGAAAAGGCTATGGCCAAGAAGCTAAAGGAAGAAACTATAGATGTGACCTTACCAGGGAAAAGACCGCCCTTGGGTAAGCTACATCCCCTCACTACTGTTTTGAACCAGATAACCGAGATATTTCTTGGTATGGGATTTGATGTAGCTGAGGGTCCGGAGGTAGAACTGGACTATTACAACTTTGAAGCTTTGAATATACCCAAGAATCATCCTGCAAGGGATACTCAGGACACCTTCTACATCAATGAGAATATACTTCTAAGAACCCATACTTCTCCTACTCAAATTAGGACTATGGAGAAGCAGGCACCCCCTATAAAGATATTGGTGCCAGGAAGGGTATATAGATCCGATGCAGTTGATGCTACCCATTCGCCTATTTTCCATCAGATAGAAGGACTGGTAGTTGATAAGAATATTACCATGGGAGATCTCAAAGGGGTGTTGGATGTATTCGCTAAAAAGATGTTTGGATCAAAAACCCGTACCAGATTCAGACCACACCACTTTCCATTTACCGAGCCCAGTGCAGAGATGGATGTAAGCTGTGTTACATGTGAGGGCAAAGGATGCAGGATATGTTCTCATACAGGATGGATAGAAATACTAGGTGCTGGTATGGTACATCCCAAGGTTTTACAATATGGAAACATTGACCCAAATGAATATTCCGGATTTGCTTTCGGAATGGGCTTGGATCGCATCGCCAATCAGATTTATGGTATAGATGATATCCGATTATTATATGAGAATGACATTAGATTTCTGCGTCAGTTCTAAATAGAAGCTGATTAAATTTCTTAGAGTAAATCTGAAAGGAGAAGGACCATGTTAGTACCTATTAAATGGTTGAAGGAATACGTTGATTTGAATATAACCTCAGAAGAATTAGCCAATGCAATGACCTTAACTGGTACCAATGTAGAGGGCATAACCAAATTGGGAGAGGATATCCAAAATGTTGTAGTTGGAAAGATCTTAGAGGTAATTCCTCATCCCAACGCTGATAAACTAGTAATCTGCAAGGTAGATGTAGGTAAAGAAGTATTGCAAATTGTCACAGGCGCACCTAATGTAAGTGAGGGACAATTTGTTCCAGTTGCTGTGGATGGAGCTCGGCTTCCTGGTGGCATAAAGATTAAGAAAGGCAAACTAAGAGGTGAGCTGTCCCAAGGAATGCTGTGTTCTGCTGAAGAGTTGGAGCTGGATAATTATGGACACATTGACGATGGAATTGATGGAATTTTGGTCTTGGCCAAAGAATACCCATTGGGAATGGATATAAAGGATGCTTTGGAGCTTGCAGATGAAGTAATCGAATTTGAAGTAACCTCCAACAGATCCGATTGTCTAAGTATGGTAGGAATAGCACGAGAAGCTGCTGTGACTGTAGGTACGAAGTACAGGTTGCCTGAGATTACAGTACAGGCTGGCTCAGAAAGGTCCGAAGATATTGCCAAAGTTATCATTAAGGAGCCTGAGCTGTGTACCAGATACTGTGCCAGGGTAGTTAAAGATGTTAAGGTAGAGCCATCCCCTCGTTGGATGAGAAGGCGTCTGGCAGCAGCAGGCATTAGACCTATCAATAATATCGTAGATATTACCCATTACGTAATGCTAGAGCTGGGCCAACCTATGCATGCTTTTGATCTTGATAAGGTGGCAGACAATACC
>JAWLDD010000084.1:5471-8915 GCA_041686815.1 Candidatus Atribacteria bacterium
AAGGGCACAAGAAGGCGAAGTATTGGTGACTCTTGATGATCAACAGCGAACCCTCACAGAGGATATGTTGGTTATAGCAGATACAGAAAAGGCTATAGGCTTAGCGGGAGTAATGGGAGGATTTAATACTGAGATCACAAGTGATACCCGCAATATTATATTGGAGAGTGCAAAGTTTGATGGTGGAAGTGTACGTCTAACCTCAAAAGCTCTAGGCCTAAGAAGTGAAGCATCCAGCCGTTTTGAAAAGGGCATAGATATCATAAATGTTGAAAGGGCTATGGATAGGGCTGCTCAACTGATACAGCAACTAGGCGCAGGCACTGTCCTTGAGGGCAAAGTGGATGTTTGCATCGGATCTTTAGAACCTCGGGTCATAGAGGTAGAGTGGAAGCGAATCAACAGTCTCTTAGGGGTAGATATGAGCATTCAAGAGATTTGCAGTATTCTTGAATCCTTATCCTTCAAAACCCTACCGAAAGGTGATCTATTGGTGGTAGAGATACCCACCTTCAGACCAGATGTGGAGGGAGTTGCTGATCTGGCAGAAGAAGTAGCTAGGATCTATGGATATGATAAGATACCCATGACTCTTATGGAAAATTCCATTGCCCAAGGATCTAGAACCAGGGAGCAAAAACTAACTGATATAGCAAAGAAGACCTTGGCGGGTATGGGTTTGTTCGAAACCATTACCTATTCCTTCGGTAGTCCAAGGGTTTATGGAAAGATCGGTTATTCACCACAGGAGTATCCAGAATCCGTGATCATCGCGAATCCCTTAGGAGAAGACCAAAGCGCTATGCGAACAACATTGATTCCCAATATTCTGGAAGTCCTATCCAGAAATAAGAATCGTAGTGTAGAAGAGTGCAGGATATTTGAGATTGGTAACGTATTTATTCCAAAATCTCTTCCAATAGAAGAACTTCCCACTGAGACCCTTACCCTTGGTATTGGTCAGTACGGGGACAATATTGATTTCTATGATTTGAAGGGTCAGGTGGAAGTGCTGCTTGATGTCTTTGGATTATTGGAAGATTCAGAATTTGAGCCACACACACATCCTTCTTTCCATCCGGGCAGGACAGCTTTGGTAAGGATAGATGGCAGAGAGTTGGGTGTACTAGGTGAAGTTCATCCTGTAGTATGTGATAATTACGATCTAAACAATGGAATTTTATTGGCAGAACTGAATTTTACCCTTATGTTGGAACTGGCTAAGACCGAGAAGCAATTTGTTCATCTTCCAAAATATCCTGCTGTTATTAGGGATTTAGCTGTAATAGTGGATAAGGGAATCTTGGCTTCCCACATAGAGAAAGTAATTCACAGATCTGGTGGTGGACTATTAGAAAAGGTTGAGCTCTTTGATATCTATGAAGGCAGTCAAATCCCTGAAGGTCATAGAAGTATGGCATACTCATTGAGCTATAGAGCTGCTGACAGAACTTTAAAGGATGATGATATCAATCCTATCCATGACAGAATTGTCGACGCTCTTCGAAAGGAGTTCAATGCCCAGCTAAGAAAATAATTTAATCCATAGAGCAAAAGGCTTCCTAGTATATGAATAATTAGGAGGCCTTTTTGTAACTTTTTTCGACATTTGACTTGTATAAAAATGTCAAGTAATATATAATATAGCTAAGTTATCCAACATCCTGCTTCTTGTATAACTAGAATATAATTAGAATTTGGATAGAAGGGGGACGTTGCTATTGGAAAAGAAGAACAAGGTCATAGTTCGGATTGGCGGCAGAGAGTACGCTGTGAGGGGTTCTGAATCGGAGGAATATATTCACAAAGTTGCAATATATGTAGATAAGAAGATGGAAGAATTGGCTTCAACTCAACCCCCCCTAAGCATTTCCATGTTAGCTATATTAACTGCTATCAATTTGGCCGATGAAGCGATTAAACAGAAGGAAGAAATAGACCAATTAAAAAAGGAGATACAGCTGATCAAGTCTACAACCAAAGCAGCAGAACGTGAACGTGTCAATGTATATGATATCCCCAAAAAAGCACGACGTTGATACAGAAAATCACTTTTAAATCTATGTATCTTCCATTAATGCCTACTTTTCATGCAAAGATTCTGCAAGCTATAAGAAAGTATTTGTAAGGTTATTGCTAATTATTGCTTAGAATGGTTAAAACCATGTATAATTGGCAAAAATATGAATATAATTTATTATATACGAAGTTTTAATGAAATTCTAACGGGAAATTATTAGGAAATAGAGGATGTTGGATAAAAAGGGAGAATCTTTTTATTGTAAGAGATTCTTCAGATTAAAGTCTATTGAAACCCGGTTAGTAAATTTCATTATTGCCATGTTTGGAATAAAAAGCAAAATGATAAAGATGGGGGAAGCTTTTGTGGAAAATAGGCAAATTGATCAAGTTATAAAAAATATAGAGAGTAATATTCAAAGATGTGAAGTCTTAAGAAATGTGCTTAAGTCTAAAATAGCCGGTGACAGCATAGACTACAATTGGTATTTAAATAGAGGTTATAAAGATGAAGAGGTTAAAATAGGAGCTGAGTTAATTGACCTATACCTTATATTGAAAAATTATATTAATAAGCGGGATTAAGGTATAGGATTCTATATAATTGCGGTGCAGCTATGCACCTTTTTTAATGCCTTTTAACGCGGAGAAAGTCTATCTTTCTGCAATGAAACAGGTTATAATAAGGTTGTAAGCCTAGGGGTCAGACATTAGGAGGTAATAAAAGTGGATCAAAGAACGTTAAGAGTTCTGGAGTACCATAAGATCATTTTAATGTTGGAGGAGCATGCTTTATCGGATATGGGCAAGGCTTTAATCAATGAAATTCAGCCTGCTTCGGATATATCCAAGATAAGGTACATGCTGGACGAGACCAGTCAGGCATATTCTGTTCTCGTATTTAAAGGATATTCCCCCATGGACATCTTTCCAGATATAGGACCAGTCCTACATAAGGCTAAGATTGGTTCCAATTTATCTGCTGGTGAATTGTTGAAGGTTGCAGCTGTTTTAAAAGTTGCGAGTCGAGTTAAGGATGAAATGGCTGAATATCCTCATCATGACAGTATTCTTATCATTTGGGATATGGTAGAAAGGCTTCAAAGGCACAAAAGCCTAATGGACGAGATATTTAGATGTATTGAATCTGAGGAAAGGATATCGGATTATGCCAGTACCCAACTGGCCAGCATAAGGAGACGGATACAGAGAACAAATGAAAAGATAAGGGAGCGATTGAATAGCTTAATTCATTCACCTCAATATCAGAAGTTCTTACAAGAACCGTTGATAACTATTAGAAATGACAGGTTTGTTGTTCCTGTAAAGCAAGCATCAATTGTCTGAGTTGGTTATTAGCTTCTACCACTGGCATTGGCTCAATAAATAAGGTAGCACCGCTGCCAGATTGATCATGGATCATAC
>JAWLDD010000085.1:0-2448 GCA_041686815.1 Candidatus Atribacteria bacterium
GTAGAAATTGGCCAGGTTGTTTATAGGTTGCCAAATTCTCCAAACATACCCCACAAATGCCACCAGAACACCTACAGTAACTGTACCGGTATCCACGAATTGGATTCCAAAGGAATACACTAAGGTTACTCCAAGAGCTCCAATCAACTCTATTCCCGGCCAGAAGAGATTGTTCATCTTAATAGCACTCATCCATGATGTAAATATATCTCCACTTAACTCATTATAGAGTTTCCTTGTTTCAGGCTCTCTAACAAAAGCTTGGGTAACCTTCATTCCAGCCAAATTTTCATGAAGATAGGCGTTCATGTTTGAACCCTTCTTCCTAACTTCTTGCCATCTACGACGAATTCGCTTTTTCAAAAGACCCACTAATATCATTAAAAGGGGAACTGTACATAAGGTTACTAGAGTTAGCCTAGCATCTATATACATCATAATAAAGATAGCTATTATTAAAGTAAAAAAGTCTGTCAACACGTTGATTATACCATTGGTGAGTAAGTCGCCCAAGGAGTTCACATCGTTTATAATTCGAACCAATATCTTCCCTGCAGGTCTAGAATCATAGAATGTAAAGGACAGGGTTTGAATATGGTTGAAAAGATCTTGCCTCATTCTATAAAGAATCTTTTGACCTACTAATGACATTATATGCACTCTCTGTTTCATGCAGATCATATTGATTATATTGGTTGCGAGAAATAATACTGTGATCATAGTAAGTCCATTATAGTCAGCAACCTCTATGTAATCATCAATTGCTATCTGCAGAAAATATGGCCCCAGTAATCCGCATATGGCTGCAACAATCATCAGCACAACGGTGATAAATATTTGCTTTCCATAAGGCTTCATATATCCCAATAGTCTCTTAAACTGCTCCCAATTAAACGGTTTCTCCAGTTCTTCATCATCGATCAATCTATTCTTCAGCACCCTACATCACCTGCCTATCTTCTATGAATCCTTCAAAATCTTTATATTGTTGGGAATATATTTTGTAATACTCCCCTCTTTGATTTAATAACTCATGATGTGTACCTCGCTCAACAATTCGCCCATTATCAAGGAGAATTATCTCATCAGCATCCTTGACAGAGGATATCCTATGGGCAACTATGAATGTAGTTCTTCCTTGCATAACCTCGTTAAGGGCTTGTTGAATCTTAAATTCAGTTTCCATATCCACAGCTGAAGTACAGTCATCCATTATTAGAATCTTAGGATTCTTAATTATGGCTCTAGCTATAGCAATCCTCTGCTTTTGCCCACCAGATAATCCCATGCCACGTTCTCCAACTATGGTATCGTAGCCCTGCGGCATCTCCATGATAAAATCATGGGCATCAGCGATTTTTGCTGCTCTAATTATTTCCTCTTTTGTAGCGTCGGGATTTCCATACATGATGTTCTCTTCGATAGTAGCAGAGAACAGGAAAACTTCCTGCATGATTATACCAATATTCTCTCTCAAGGTTTCAAGCTTCCAATCCCTTACATCCACTCCATCGACCAGCACTCTTCCTCGGGATACATCATAGAAGCGGTTTAGGGCATTGATTATAGAAGTCTTACCCGAACCTGTGGTTCCCATAATAGCAACGGTTTTCCCTGACGGAGCATCTATGTTGATATCGAACAAGGCCTGTTGGTCCTTGTAATGTAAGGATACACCTTCAAAGGTTACATGTCCCTGCATTTCCTCTGGATCGTACGGATCTTCCTTGTCAACTACAATAGAACCAGTATCCAATACATCAAAAACTCTCTGTCCAGAAGTTACTGCCTGTTCCATTACGTTAATAACCCAGCCTAGCATTCTCATCGGCATAATGAGCATCCATAGATAGTTGTTAAATGCTACAAGGGTACCAAGAGAAATAACGCCTTGCGCTACCATCCGTCCGCCATACCACAAAACTGAAACGGAACATAGACCCGATATAAAATCCATTACTGGGAAAAACTTAGCCCAAATACGTGAAGAATTTACGTTTTTTTCCAGGTTAAGCCTGTTCTCTTTTTCAAACTTCTCAATCTCAAATTCTTCCCTGGCAAAGGCCTTAACCACCCTTACCCCAGTGATGTTTTCCTGGGCGGCGGTATTTAAAGCCGCTTGCTGTTCCCTAATCTCGCTAAAAGCAGGGCGAATTCGACTATCAAATCTTAAGGCTAGCCATGCCACAAAAGGCGATACTGCCAAACTTACCAAAGCTAGTTTTACGTTCATTGAAAATAGCACTATAGATGTACCAACAAAATATATAAAGTTTTCCAGCAAAATAGGTATTCCACCGGCTATAAACGCCCTTATACCTTCAAGGTCTCCGGTCATCCTAGACATTAGTTCTCCAATACGGTTGTTATCAAAGTATGTAAAGGATTGACCTTGCAGGTGGGTAAACATTTCATTTCTTAGATCGTATAGGCAACTCTGTGATACAC
>JAWLDD010000085.1:2458-8874 GCA_041686815.1 Candidatus Atribacteria bacterium
AATATAGTGCAATTCCTTTTATAGCGGCTACTATTAAAATAGCTGATAAGAGAATGGGTAATAGATTCCGGTTACCACCTCGAATTACATCGTCTATCAAATGCTTAGAGATAAGAGGGGAAACCATATTGAGTAAAATAAACAAAATTAATAGGGATACGGCTGCAATTGCCTTTCCCTTATATCTAGCTAGGTAACCCAATATACGCTTGATGATATCCAAAAAAAAACCCCCTTTTGACCGTTTTCCCAGTCCTACACTATATTAATTTACTTTTATACATTGGTCAATCAACAAAACCGGGGTTAATCTTCTGAATTTTACCTTATAATCCATGGAAGAGAAACCGTTTCATTACTTCTTCAAAGTTTAACCAATTGGGTGGAATACCTACAAGGTTTGATTTATATAATACTCTAGTAAAGATAATAATCTCCATGCCTATATTTATATATGACATGGAGATTTTGCTAAATACTATTCAATATTACTAAATACTTTTTCTTTAACTTTTTCAATGGCTTGAGAACACTCTAATTCAACTACTTGGCCAGTTTTTCTACATTTGTACTCAACTATACCATCTGAAACCTTTCTTCCTACTGTAATCCGCATGGGGATTCCAATGAGATCAATATCCTTAAATCTTACTCCGGGTCTTTCTTTTCTGTCATCCAGGATAGCTTCTACGCCTGCATCCAATAGCTCATTGTAGATTCGCTCAGCAGTTTCCATTTGAGGACCTTCCCCTGTATCGATAGGTACTATAGCTACATGATAAGGTGCTACCGATACTGGCCATATTATTCCATTTTCATCATTGCTTTGCTCAATAATTGCTGCTAATGTTCTAGCTACGCCGATGCCATATGATCCCATCACCATGTACTGTTCTTTACCATTCTCATCTAAGTAGGTACATTCTGCTGACTTGCTATATTTTGTTCCTAACTTAAAGATATGACCTACTTCGATTCCGTGGCCAACTTTTATAGGTTGGCTACATTGTGGACAAATGTCTCCCTCAGCAATAGTCCTTATATCCTTTACTATGTATTTCTTAAAATCTCTATCTATATTGACATTGATTAGATGATATCCGGTTTCATTTGCACCTACAATAAAATTCTTCATCTGAGCTACTTCAGGGTCTACAACTAGGTCAACATCTAGACCAACTGGCCCTGCAAATCCCACATCAGCTCCAGTTAGCTCACGTATTGTTTCAGCATCAGCCATATAAAGCTCAACACAGCCTAAATAGTTCTTAAGTTTAGTTTCATTAAGCTCCCTGTCTCCCCTTACCAATGCAGCCACAATTCTATCATCAGCCTTGTATATGAGAGTTTTTACCAGATCTTTTGAATCACAGTTCAAGAATTGGGTTAGCTCTTCGATAGTTTTCATGTCAGGTGTTGATATCTTTTCCATTGTTTTTTCTATATTTTCTTGTGAAGAAGCATCCTCTTGATTTGGGACAATACATTCAGCCTTCTCGCTATTTGCTGCATATCCACAACTCTCACAATAGGCTATAACATCTTCTCCTACATCGGATATAACCATAAATTCTTGTGAACCTGATCCACCCATAGCACCAGTATCTGCATCAACTACGATATAGTCAAGGCCTAACCTATCAAATATCCTACAGTAAGCATCATGCATACTCTGGTATGACATATCCAGATCATGTTGATCTTTCCCAAAACTGTATGCATCCTTCATTACAAACTCCCGACTGCGCATTAGTCCGAATCTTGGCCTTCTCTCATCCCTATATTTAGTCTGAATCTGGTAAATGGTAATGGGCAGTGATTTATAAGATTTGATTGTGTTTTTTGCTACTTCAGCAAATATCTCTTCATGAGTAGGTCCAAGACAGAAATCCCTGCCATGTCGGTCCTTTAGTTTAAACATCTCAGGTCCAAAAACGTCCCATCTCCCAGAAGCTTGATATGCCTCTGCTGGAAGTAAAGCCGACATAATTAGTTCTTGAGCACCTGCTCTATCCATCTCTTCCCTAATAATCTGTTCAATCTTTCTAAAGGTTCGATAGCCTAATGGTAAAAATGAATATATCCCTGAGGCTAATCGTGTAATCATACCAGCCCTTAAAAGCAGCTTATGACTTTCTATCTCTGCTTCAGCAGGTACCTCTCTTAATGTTGAAATTAGCATCTTTGATGTTCTCATTAAATTTATGCCTCCTGTAATTATTGTTAAACATTCTTAACAGCATTTATTATAGCACGAGCTGTTACCTCTACGGCTGCTATTCCTATAGCCATCATATCACCATATACTTCGCCGGTAGATAATGCAAACATTGTATCACCATCCACCATAGTATGTACAGGCCGAATTGTAAGAGCCAGGCCATCATGGGATATAGAAGCTAACTTATTAGCTTGCTCCTTGGTTAGTTTTGCATTTGTGGCTACTACTCCTATGGTTGTGTTACCGGCAAAATCTGTTTCCAGTGGTGCAGTAGACATTAAATAACCACAGGTATCCAAGAAATTACCAGTTTGCGGATCTTTAGCTCCCGCCACCATATTACCGGTATATGGATCAAATATATCTCCAAAAGCATTTACAGCAACAATGGCAGCCACAACTACTCCGTCTGGCAATTTTATGCTTGCTGTACCAATGCCACCCTTCATGGCTGAGGCCATTCCAAGGACCTTACCTACAGTTGCACCTGTCCCGGCCCCTACGCTACCCTGCTCCACCATTCCATTGGTAGCATTTTTACATGCTTGATATCCCATATTTGCATCAGGCCTAACTTTTGCATCTTTATATGCAAGATCAAACAACACTGCTCCACCAACAATTGGTACATGAGCTACACCGGTATCAAACCCAACTCCCTCTTCTTCTAAATATCTCATGACACCATCTGAGGCAGCTAATCCAAAGGCACTTCCGCCTGAAAGCACAATGGCATGGACTTTATCTACTAGATTTCCAGGTTTCATCAAGTCGATTTCCCTAGTACCCGGAGCACTACCTCTAACATCAACTCCGGCTATTGCACCCTGTCTACATAGTATTACCGTGCAGCCTGTTCCTGCATCGGTATTATGGGCATGACCTATTTCTATCCCCTTAACATCTGTAATCTGACCTTTATACATAGCCTTCTCCTCCTCTGACCGATACATCCCCAGACATAACTTTTGAAATGCTGCCATCATATCTTTTAACCAACAGAGATCCATCTACATCAAGATCAATGGCATATCCCTCAAAGACAGTATCTCTGCCTATAACTTTAACCTTTCTATTTAAAGTCACAGAGTATTCTTTGCATTCATGGAGTATGCTTTGAAAGTCATTATCCTCTAGGTACTTAAGATAAATATCCTCCATCTCGCCCATAACAAGGGCTATTATCTTCCTCCTGTCTACAGATTGATTCATGACAATCCTTAGGGATGTAGCGGTTGGGATGAGCTCAGAAGGGAAATCGTCGCTCTCTAGATTTGCGTTGATTCCCATACCTACCACTAGATAATGAATTGTATCCATATCCCCATGCATCTCTGTAAGTATTCCACATACCTTTTTCCCGTCTATTATTATATCATTAGGCCACTTTATGCCTATATTCAGCCCTGTTACACAAGACAAAGCACGCCTTATAGCTACTGCAGCAAGAGTAGTAATTCCCGGTGCTTTCTCAGGAGGAATATTAGGTCTTAGTATAAGCGACATCCATATTCCTTTGCCTATAGGAGATATCCAATTTCTCCCTAACCTCCCTCTACCCTCTAACTGCGTTTCAGCAATCACTAAAGTACCCTCAGGTGCTCCTTCCAGTGCTAATTCCTTAGCCCGATTGTTGGTAGAATCTATTGTATTATGTACTTCTATATTTTTACCTATTATCTTCGTTCTCATAGATTGCATAAGAGTAACTTCATCGAGGACCTCAGGAATTGCTATAAGCCTATAACCTAGTCTGGATCTGCTCTCTATCTCAAATCCATCCTGTTTTAGCGATTTGATATGTTTCCATACTGCTGCTCTAGTGATGCCTAGAGCAATGCTTATTTCTTCACCTGATAGAAATTCTTTTTGGTTATCCATCAATATCTTTAGTATTTTATCCCTCATGCTCTTTGCTCCTTGTAGTTCGCCACTTTCTTCCCCTGTCTTCCCTTTATCTATCATTATATCCATTGTAATATGGATTGTACAGTCGTCAACAGAGATTGGATCAAATAGTGAAAGATTACATGGCTTAAGTATAGTAAAGGCCTATGGAATAAAGCCATAGGCCTGGAATTTGTGTTTATATCTTTTATATTTTTATAGAGCTATTTCAAGGACAGAGGTTCCTTCATCGACTTTGACAAGTATTCCTTTGTCATCTTTTTCTGCTACTCCACCTTTCACTTCACTTACGGAATCAATGTTCCTAAGCATAACATTCCAAGGTTTCTGAGCATTATCTACCTGTACTCTAATTACATTACCTTCTCTATGGGCTGTTACGATTACATCAACTGTGCCATCCAACTTGGAGATCATAGCTTGTACCTTATTCCCTTCCTCTATTTCAAAGAGGTGGAAGGTAACATCCTGGCTATAATCATAATCAGGCCTTTGATCATTTGAACCAACGGCAATGATGGAATTTGGCCTTACCCACAGAGGAATACTCATATAATCGTATTCTTCCTCGACCCAACGACCACCTTCAAGAGTCCTGTTATCTATAAAGTGGGTCCACTTCCCATGAGGCATATAATAGCTGGCCTCTCCCCTATCATTAAATATAGGAGCTACCAGTAAGGAATCTCCTAGCATATATTGAAGATCTAGGTAATCGCAAATAGGATCCTCTGGAAATTCAAGATGCATGCTTCTCATTACCGGAGTTCCTCTCTGGGCTGCTTGGGACGATACAGAATACAGATAGGGCATCAAAGTACATTTTAGATTGGTAAAATACCTCAGCACATCTACAGCTTCATCATCAAAGAGCCAGGGCACTCTATAACTGGTGCTTCCATGTAATCTGCTATGGGAGGATAACAGTCCAAAAGCACACCATCTCTTGTAAACATCGGCTGTAGCGGTATGCTCAAATCCTCCAATGTCATGGCTCCAAAATCCGAACCCTGACATACCTAGGGATAAACCACCACGTAAGGACTCAGCCATGGATTCATAAGTAGCAGTGCAATCTCCTCCCCAATGAACAGGGAACTGTTGACCTCCTGCTGTGGCTGAACGAGCAAAAAGACAGGCTTCTCCCTTACCTAGTTTTTCCTCCAACACCTCAAACACAGCTAGGTTATATAAAAAGGTATAGTAATTATGCATCTTTTCGGGATCTGAACCGTCGTAATAGACTACGTCGGTGGGTATCCTTTCGCCAAAGTCAGTCTTAAAGGTATCCACACCCATATCTATAAGCCTTCTTAGATGGGATTTATACCACTCATAAGCTTCAGGGTTCGTGAAATCCACTAGACCCATGCCTGCCTGCCACATATCCCATTGCCAGATATCCCCATTAGGCCTTCTGAGTAGATATCCCTTTTCCATACCTATATCGAAAAGCTTAGAACGCTGTGCTATATAGGGATTAATCCACAGGCAAATCTTGAGACCCTTTGCTTTTAACCTTCTCAGCATTCCTTCAGGATCAGGGAATACCCTTTCATCCCATTCAAAATTGCACCAATGAAACTCCTTCATCCAGAAGCAATCAAAATGGAACACATGTAACGGAATATCCCTATCGGCCATACCATCTATAAAACTATTAACCGTTTCCTCATCATAGCTGGTGGTGAAAGAAGTGGTCAGCCATAACCCAAAAGACCATGGTGGTGGTAATGCAGGCCTTCCTGTTAACTGAGTATATTTATCCAATATATCCTTGGGATCAGGACCATATATAACAAAGTACTCCAGATATTGGCCAGGTACAGAGAATTGAACTCTGCTAACCTTTTCTGAAGCCACCTCAAAGGAAACCTTTTCAGGATGGTTGACAAATACACCATATCCTTTGTTGGTCATGTAAAAGGGTATGTTTTTATAGGCAATCTCACTGCTGGTTCCTCCGTCTTCATTCCATATATCCACCGTTTGACCATTTTTTATAAAGGGAGTAAATCTCTCTCCTAGGCCATATACATTTTCCCTAACGCCCAATGATAATTGCTCATGAATGTAAGACTGACCTTCATGGGTCTCTATATAGCCCAACCCCCTCCATCCGCTTCCAGTAATGATCTTGCCATCAGCTACAAAATCAATTCCCCAGCCATCCTTTTTTCTAATCCTTACACTGAGCTTCCCGGAGGTCAAGGAGGCAAAATCGTCTTCATCCTGTATTTTAACGCGAGTACCTTCTTTTTCATAGATCTCAAAGTTAGGTGTTTTT
>JAWLDD010000086.1:0-8858 GCA_041686815.1 Candidatus Atribacteria bacterium
ATATGGGAGGTGTTCACTTCCACATCTGCCACTGGATTAAAGGCCAATATAGCCGCCAAGCCTTGGGGAATAGATTTACTGGGTATTACCACTATATTGGTATCGCTTATTTCCTGAGCTTGTTTGGCTGATAGGATGATGTTGCTGTTGTTGGGTAATACAAAAACATTTTTCGCATTGGTTTGCTCTACTGCTTTCAAAATATCCTCTATGCTTGGGTTCATAGTTTGTCCTCCTTCTATGACCCAATCAACAGAGAGGTCTTTAAATATGGTGCTTATACCATCTCCCATTGCAACAGTCACTAATCCGTATTCCTTTTTATCGGTCTGAATAACATGGCGGTGCTGCTCCCTCATGTTATCAATTTTAATGCCAGACAGCTCACCGAATCTAAGAGCTAACTGCAAAGCCTTGCCAGGCATATTGGTGTGGACATGGACTTTAATAAGGTCGGTATCGCCCACCACAACTATAGAGTCACCCAAGTTTTCCAGTTTGCTCTTTAGTTTATCTATATCTTCCTCTACCACGTAGGGGAAAAGGTTTTTTATAAAAAACTCAGTACAGTAGCCATACTTAATATCTGCTTCGGCCCCAACCTGGCTCCTTACTTCAACAGGATCTTCTTCCATAATAAGCTGCGAGTCCAAATCAAATTCTTCATTTAATGCTTTGGCTGCTCCCATCAAGATGTACAGAACGCCCATACCCCCTGAGTCCACCACTCCGGCCTCTTTCAGCGGGGGTAGCATATCCGGAGTTTTGTCCAATGTTTCTTTGGCTACCCTGATTACTTCTCTGCTAAATGAATCAAAATCCTTATATCTTTTGCTAAGCTTCAACGCTTCTTCTCCAGTGACTCGTGCCACGGTCAGCATAGTCCCTTCAACAGGTTTCATGACTGCTTTGTATGCGGTTTTTGCTCCTTCTTGCAGCGCTACTGCACAATGACGTGTAGTAATCTTGTCCACATTTTGCAGCGCTTTAGAAAAACCTCTAAGCAACTGGGATAGAATAACACCAGAGTTTCCCCTAGCGCCTTTCAGGGCACCTTTGGAAGCTGCATCTGCCACCTGGGCAACGGTGCCCTCCCCCATACCTTGTATCTCCTTGATAGCTGCCATCATAGTCAGGGACATATTGGTTCCTGTGTCTCCGTCAGGAACAGGAAAAACGTTTAAAGCATTGATAGCCTGCTTGTTCTTCTCCAAAAACTGTGCAGCTGCAAAAAACATCTCCCTCAATTTTATTCCATCTATAAATTCAATACTGTTCAATGCGTTACCTCCTTCGGCGACAGAAACTTATACCCTGACACCTTCTACCGTTACATTAACCTTTTTTACATTTAATCCAGTAAAGTTTTCAACGTTATATTTAACCGTATCGATAATATTCTCGGCTACGGCTGCAATTGATATGCCGTATTCTACTATAACATAGAGATCTATAATTATATCTTCGCCTTGTGTATGTATTTTGACGCCCTTTGATAGATTCTCACGGCCCAATAACTCTACTAGCCCATCGGTAGCCCGCTTTGAAGCCATACCTACTATACCATAGCATTCTATAGCGCTTACGCCTGCTAACACTGCTATTACTTCATCGGCTATCACCATTTCCCCCAAGGAATTAGTTTTTCTAGCGCTCACAAGTCTTCCTCCTCTCCTATTCTATCCTCCAAGGACTAATAAACCATTCTATAGGGCAAAAACCTTTAGAATGGTAAATTATTCATAGGTTTACTCCTTATTATATTCTATAATAATAACCCCTATCATGCAACATGAAAAATCGCATTTTGGCTGGCAGCGCTACATTAATTATGGAATTGTCCCCACTTTTTCTTGTCAAATTCTCTTCTTAGTGGTACAATATTAATGTTTTATTCGGTGCGTAAAGTCAGCACTGACTTTTTATGCCACTGTTTTCAAAGGAGGTGTTGGAATGGCCAGAGTTTGTGAAATATGCCAAAAAGGTAAAATGTCAGGGCACAATGTCAGCCACTCAAACAGAAAAACCAATCGGTTTTGGCAGCCAAACATTAAGAAGGTAAGAGCAATAGTTGATGGTAGTACTAAAACTATTAAGGTATGCACATCCTGCATCAGATCAGGAAAGGTAACGAGAGCACTTTAATTTCCAGAAAATAGAGAAAAACGTGCGTGGTCGCACGTTTTTTTGTCTATTTATATTTCTTTCGTCGAAACACTCTAAACAACTTACCCAGCAAGCTCGGCAACTTTATCACATAAATTCTCATAGGGTCACCTCCACCCTAGCAGGATAAGGATGCCCAGTCCTACAAGAAAGACACCGAATAAAGCCATCCAAGCCCATATGGGGATATAGATAAGTACCAATAAAGCCCCACCTACAATTAAAATATAGGCTATTAATTTATCCAATAATGGATCTTTTCTTTTAAAACGCCGTTTAAACATAAATTCACATCCCCATACAGTAACATATATTATAGAATATGCACTGCCATAGGGCGATGTGACATCAATCCTTGGAAATGACAGACATAATCCATCCTCTACTTACTTTAACCTTAGCCTTCTCCTCTACCAGTATATTGCTGATTCCAATTGGAAAGTCTAGGGTAAGCAACGAATTTTTTAAAGGATATGCGAGCCCGCAAGTAGACTCTACCAAAGCCTCCTGTGAAAATGGCAATAGGGATACGATCTCACCGATAGAGCCTTGGATCTCTAAAGTGTCATTGGTCATTTCAATAGTGCTATTGCTGTGTAGAATCTTTGCTCTTATACCCTTCTGTTCCATGCGGTACAAAAGCATAACGTTGCCATAGGAATGATCCCACCTGCTACCTAGAGCGCCTATTAGATAAACCATGTCAGCACCTCTATCAATGGCTATATCCACTGCTATCTGAGTATCGGTCCAGTCCTTGTCTTTTGAGTAGAACTGTACTTCTACATCTGTCTTTCTATAGGTTTCCAATAATGATGGGTCAAGAGAATCAAAATCCCCAACCAAGATATCTGGTCTAATACCCAGCTTATCCAAATGCCTAGCACCACTATCGGCGCATATTATCAAATCCCAAACTAAGGCATTTTTTTCTATATAATCCTTTATATAAGTGGTGTCCCCTAGGTCTCCCCCTGAAATAATTAGTACTTTCATATCCTATTAGCTTCTTCCCTCATCTGCTTGATCATAGCTTTTGGATCCTTCGCATTAAATACAGCTGATCCAGCTACAAATACATTTGCCCCTGCTTTAGCTACCTCATTAATGTTTTCAATGGATATTCCACCATCTACCTGGATATCTATATCAAGATTCATGGAATCAATTTTTTGCCGCAGAAGACTTATCTTGTTCATAACTGCTGGAATAAACTTCTGCCCTCCAAATCCAGGATTGACGCTCATTAAAAGGATCATGTCCACGTCTTCCAGTACATAATCCAGCAGGTTGAGCGGTGTGGAGGGGTTTAATGATACGGAAGCCTTAACACCTTTTTGTTTGATTTGTTGCAAAGCTCTATGTAAATGAGGTAACACCTCTGCATGTACCGTTATAATATCAGCACCTGCATCTACAAAATCATCAATATAGTCCATAGGATTATTCATCATAAGGTGCACATCAAAGGGAAGCTTGGTTCTATCCCTTAAAGATTTTATGACGATAGGTCCAAAAGTTAGGTTGGGCACAAAATGTCCATCCATAACATCAATATGTATGTAGTCCGCTCCTCCTTCATCTAACATCTCTACCTGTTCACCCAACCTTGAAAAGTCGGCTGAGAGTATTGACGGCGCAATTTTAATCACCACAGATTCCTCCTAAATTCCCTAAGTTCATTTAATATCCTTATATACCTTTGGTATCGGCCTTGAGATACCAATCCTTGGGATACAGCCTCTTTTACCATGCATCCTGGCTCCTTATCATGCATACAGCCATTAAACCTACATTCATACATATAATCCTCAAAGTCAGGATACAGGTATGAAAGATCCTCAGGCATCAGTTCTTCCATGTTCATGGTACTGAAGCCCGGAGTATCCACCAACATGCCTCCCGAAGGAAGAGTTAACAGCTTGGTATGTCTGGTGGTATGCTTCCCCCTGCTAATCCTGTCGCTTAACTCTCCAGTCCTTAGAATCTTATTGGGGTGAAGTACATTTATTATAGAGGATTTTCCCACACCAGATTGGCCTGCCAAGGTTATTATCCTGTCATTGATGTATTCCTTAAGTTCTTCAAACCCCATCTCCTTCTTGCAGGACAAGGGGATTATGGGGCATTTAGCGGATTGGTAAGCAGCCATGATTTCTTTAATGGCTTCTTCCTCAACCAAATCCGTCTTGTTTATTATCAATAATGCCTCTATATCACTATTTTTAGCGCTAATCATAAGCTTATCAACCAGATAAAAATCTGGAGCAGGATGGGTAGGTGCTACTACAATACCCAAAAGGTCAATATTTGCTACAGCAGGCATTGCTAGCTGATTCTTTCGTGGAAGAATTTCAACTATGGCCTTATCCTTGGTTGATATGACTACCCTATCCCCTACCATAGGCACGATATTATCCTTTCTAAAGATGCCTCGTGCCCTGCAGCGGATGATTGTACGTTCAACCAAAACATCGTAGAAACCGCCTACCCCTTTAGTAATGATCCCTTGATCCATTAATCAGCCTCATCCCCTTTCTTGGTAAAATCAATATCCGTTTCATAGGTAAGCTCGTCATCTATATAGACCTGATACTTGGCCACCCCTGTTCCCTCTAATCTAATGGTCAATATTTCATCGGATACTATATGGAACCTATTGTATACCTCGGTGGTTTTTCCGTTTTGGATTTTCTTTACCACTATATTTACAGTCTCCTTATCCGTAATACCGGATAGATCTATGTCTATATCCTTAGGATAGGTAGGCTGCGGCCCAAGGCTTACTACAAGGTCAATAACTCTGAACTCCGAAACGGTATCTCCAGGTGTAAGGCTCTGCTCGATTACCGTACCCTTACTGGCCGTATCGCTATATTTTTGTCCCACTCTTCCCAGTCTTAGGTTATCGCCATTGATCATCTGTGTGGCTACATCCAGTTGTTGCCCTAAATAATTACCTACTTTAGTTACTTTTTCTTCGGGTCCGAGACTTATAGTAAGCCAGATCTCCGTGCCCTTGGGTACTCTGGCATCGGCCTGCAATGACTGCCCTATTACAGTGTCGCTGGGATATTCGCTATAGACATATTCATGCTCCCCTATGGTAAAACCTTCGTTCTCCAGCGTTATTTCTGCTTCCCGTTTGGTGTTCATTTCCACATTGGGAACTATTATGGTCTCGGGTCCTTTGCTCAATACAACCTTTACAGTATAATCGGGCTTGACCATGGTACCTTTCTCTGGATCTTGGGAAATAATGTACCCTTCTTTGATGTTATCATCATATGTCTCTCCCTCTACTTTTATATATAGATTGTCATTTGCCAAGATCCTCTCTGCGTCCCTTAAGGATATATTGGTAATATCCGGCATCTCTATCTCTCGCGTTGCAAAGTTGTTGTCAAAAATGCGAGCTCCTATAAAAAATGCTAACGCCATAATCAGGATAGAAGGAACAATAATGAGAACCGCCTTCAACCATGCTTTCCCCTTTGATTTTTTTGAATTTGGGTGCTGCTGTGGTATTCTATTCTCAGGTTCATCTAGATTATCAACTTTAACAGGCTTTATCACCTGTGTCGGTGCATCACTATCATAGTTGGTAACAACAAAATCTCCATTTGGCTCTTCAAGAGCACGTTTAAGATCCTTTATCATCTCACCAGCACTCTGATAACGCCTTTCGGGCTGCTTTTCTATAGCCTTTTCGATAATTGCCTGAAGGCTTTTATAGATTTCCGGATCAACCTCCCCTAGAGGTTTTACCCTTTCCTGAATATGCTTGATAGCTATAGAGATTGCAGTATCTCCCTCAAAGGGAAGAGTCCCTGTTACCATCTCATAAAGCACTATTCCCAAGGAATACAGGTCGGATTTGACATCTATATAGCCTCCTCTGGCCTGTTCCGGTGAGAAATAATGAACTGAACCGATAACGTTAGATCCTGCCAAGGTAACAGTTGTGGATGTTACAGCCCTGGCAATACCAAAATCTGCTACCTTAACGGTATAGTCATCTCCTATGAGAATGTTTTGGGGTTTGATATCCCTATGGACAATGCCGTTCTTATGAGCATGCTCCAGAGCTGCACATATCTGCAGGGCTATTCTTATAGCCTCTTTGGATTCCAGCTTACCCTTTTCCCTAATATGCTGCTTCAAAGTCTTGCCACACACATACTCCATTACTATATAATATATTCCATCCTCTTGGCCAACGTCATAGATATTTACGATATTGTGATGGGATAAACTAGCTGCAGCTTGGGATTCCCGTTTAAACCGGTGTACAAAATCCTCGTCCTCCACCAGTTCAGGTCTTAAGGTTTTTATTGCAACATATCTATTTAAAAGATGGCATCTGGCCTTATACACAATGGCCATTCCGCCTGCCCCTACTTTTTCAATTAGCTCATATCTTCCTCCAAGAATTTTGCCTAGCAACTACATCACCCCTCTTTCACCATGCCGGAGTATTTGATTGCTACAACAGTGATGTTATCCAGCCCTCCTCGGTCAAGAGCTTGCTTAACCAAAGTAGAAGCCAGCTCCTGCATGGACATAGCGGATTCAAACAATTCAATATTTTGCTGTAAATCTACGTGAATGATTAGACCATCTGTGCACAACAGTATGATATCATCTTTTTCAAGGGATAACTGATGGCAGTCTATATCTACAAATCTGTCGGTACCCAAAGCTCTGGTAATTACATTCTTTTGAGGATGACTTTCCACCTCTTCTTCGGTAATGGTGCCATTGTCTAAAAGCTCTTGCACCAGCGAATGATCCTTTGTCAATTGGGTTACTGTCCCTTTTCTTATCAAATATCCCCGGCTGTCACCGACATGGCCAAAATAGACCTTTTCATCCTGAAAGAATGCCAAGATGAGGGTGGTACCCATACCTTTGCAGGATTCATTGGCCTCGGCATAGTCAAATATCTCCTTATTGGATGCTTCTATAGAATCCCTAATAAGCCCTAATGGATCAGCAGAATATTCATCTATATGCTTTGAAATGTATGTTAGTGCCGTCTCAACAGCCATAGAGCTAGCCATCTCGCCAGCGTTGTGACCCCCTACACCATCTGCAATCATGGCTAGCCTTTGGTCTTGTGTCCCACTTGGGATATAATAATAATCCTCGTTGGATTTTCGAACCATTCCCTTATGGCTATCTCCACCATATTCAAGTATCATGTACCTCACCTCATCATAACTGCTCTAATTTAGTCTATATTATCTCTTTCCATTCAAGCTATCCAGATATCCTCTCTTTAGCTGGCCACAGGCTCCACCTATATCCTGACCTAATTCCCTGCGCCTAGTCACCTGGATACCATGAGATCTAAGCTTTTTTACAAACATCTCAATTCTGGGTTGGGAACTTCGTTTATAGGGTGTGCCTTGAATCTCGTTTATGGGTATGACATTGACATGACAGGGAAAACCTTTTAGCTTTCTACCTAACTCATCTGCATTGTCCTCACCATCGTTAAGGTGATCTATAAGCGAGTATTCAAAAGTCACCCTTCTGCCGGTCTTTTCAAAATAAAATTTCCCAGCTTCTATAATATCCTGTACCCTATAAGCTGAGGCTACTGGCATTATCCTTCGCCTTAGCTCATCATTAGGTGCATGAAGGGATATGGATAAAGTGACGGGAATATCCTCATTAGCTAGTCTTATCATCTTGGGCACCAATCCACAGGTAGACAGGGTTATATTTCTGTAGCTTATATTGAGTGTATCCTCGTGATGAACCAAACGCAAAAACTTTATGACCTTGTCATAGTTATCCAAAGGTTCACCGCTACCCATAAGGACAATATTACGAATGCTCCTGTCCTTGGTATCCTCCTCCGAATGGGCATCGGAATTTGCCATGAGTACCTGGGCCATCATCTCTCCAACCTCTAAATTTCGAATAAGGCCCTGCTTGGTAGATTGGCAAAAGCTGCATCCCATCCTACACCCTACTTGGGTGGATAAGCATAATGTATTACCATATCGATACTTCATCACGACACATTCTATTATATTATGGTCGCCGAGTAAACACAAATATTTTATAGTATCACTTTTTTCGGATACATGCTTTTCTAACAGCTTCACTCTTCCAATAATATATCTGTCCTTAAGCTTTTGCCTGGTGGCTTTGGGAAGGTTGGTCATCTCATCAAAGCTTTTTATTCCTTTATATATCCAGCTTACAACTTGCTTGCCCCTAAAGGCATGCTCTCCCATATCTCGTAGCCCTTCTTCTATCTCATGGGGCATCAACCCCAGTATATCCTCCTTTGATTCTATCATAACCTAGTCCTCCTCAACTTAGCGATAAAAAATCCGTCTGTCCCCTCACTATCTGGGAATAATTGAACCATCCCCTCTTTAATGACCATGCCATTAAGGTTATCAGGCAGTTGCTCGGTAAAATCCTCCAATTCAAATTCAGGATGCTGAACTAAAAATCCTTCAACTATATCATTATTCTCTCGAGGATTAATTGTACATGTACTGTATACCATCCTTCCTCCCACTTTTAGATATCGACTGCAGTTTTCTATTATGTTGCACTGCAGCCTATACAGGGAATCCATATTCTCTTCCTTTATCCTTAGCTTTATGTCGGGTTTCTTATGGAGCACTCCCCACCCTGAACAAGGGGCGTCGATCAAAACCCTATCC
>JAWLDD010000087.1:0-8820 GCA_041686815.1 Candidatus Atribacteria bacterium
GTAGTCTGGAAAAATCTCATAAACGGAATTTATTGCTTATAATTGGTTTATTAATCCTGGCAATTGTTTTAACCACGGTTTTATTGAATAGGAAGGATTATGTGGTATTGTACTCAAATTTAGCCGAAAAAGAAGCGGCAGAAATATATACCAAGCTCAAAGAAGCCAATGCACAACCAAAGATGAAAGGCACCTCTACTATACTTGTACCCAAGGAAAAAGAGGCCGAATTGCGAATGCAGTTGACCATGGAAGGGTATCCAAAATCTGGGTTTAACTATGATATATATTTTGAAGGCAGTACCTTTGGTCAAACAGACGATGAAATCCAAAAGAGATGGATTATACAGCTTCAGGAGCGTTTAAGTCAATCCATCCGATTTCTCGATGGCGTGGAAGATGCAGTAGTGACCATTGCCATGCCCAAAACCGATACCTTTGTGCTAAAAGAGAATGAAACTCCTGTTACTGCATCTGTTATCATTTTACCCGAAGCAGGACACGAGATTAGTGCCCAACAGGCTAAGAGTATAGAGCAGCTTATAGCAACCAGTGTTCCAGGTCTAGTTAAGGAGAACATCTCCATTATAGACAACAAGATGAATATATTAAACGTTCAAGATGTTACACCTTCGGAAATGGTTGCTAATCAATTTCAGATGCAACAACAATTGGAAGACAGGATTAAGAAAGAAGTAAAGGACCTGTTGGAACCAGTATTTGGCTATGGAAAGGTAAAGACCTCTGTTAATGTTCGTTTAAATTTTGATAAAAAAACAAAAGAATCCATTACCTTTGAGCCGGTCTTAGATGATTCAGGCATTATAGTAAGCCAAGAGTTGTTAAAAGAAAAGATGAGCAATACCAGTAGTGGTGGAGTAGCAGGTGAGACCAACAACACTACTCAATATCCTGAAGATGCTCAAGGTCAGGACTCTACCTCACAGAAGGACCATAGAAAGATAAACTATGAAGTAAACGAGATAAAGGAAAAAATAGAAGGGGAACAGGGCAAAATAGATCAATTGTCTATTGCCATAGTTATTGACCGTGAGGATTTGGACATACAGACAAGGGAAGGCGTTAGGGAGTTGGTAGCAACTGCAATGGGTACAGATATAGAAAGGGTAGCGGTTCAAAACTGGGAGTTTAGCACTGATGCTCAGCAAGAGCTGTTGGATGCAATAAGAGATCAGAGAAAAGAGCAACCCTGGCTTAATGCTACTACTATAACAGCCATTGCTATAGCTTTGGTTTTGTGTTTGGCTCTGATCTTAATACTACGCAAAGGCAGACCGTCAATTCCTGAGGGAATTGATGCCCCAATAGTTGAAGAGTTGGCTGCAACAGATGAAGAAGACTTAATGAGTTTAGAAATTAGCGAGCAAAACTTGATAAAGAAACAATTAGATAAATTCGCCGAAGAACAGCCTGAACAAATAGCTCAACTGTTAAGAAATTGGCTGAGTGAAGACTAATAGATCACATGAGGCAGGAGATTAGGATATGATTAGGAGCAAAGGAGCTTTGACAGGGAAGGAAAAGGCAGCAGTATTACTTATATCTCTAGGAACGGAGAAAGCTTCGGAAATCTATAAACATTTAAAAGAAGAAGAGATAGAGCAGCTAACTTTGGAGATCGCTAATCTGAGAAAGGTTGATAGCGAGACAAAGGATAAGGTTCTAGAAGAGTTTTATGAGATATGTTTGGCCCAAAACTATATTGCCGAAGGTGGTATAGAGTATGCCAAAGAAGTTTTAGAAAAGGCTCTGGGAGGGCAAAAAGCTTTGGAACTTATCAACAAGCTAACCTCTTCTCTCCAAGTCAGACCTTTTGATTTCGCTAGAAAAGCAGATCCTGCTCAGCTGCTAAATTTTATCCAAAATGAGCATCCACAAACAATAGCATTGATAATGGCCTACTTAAGACCACAACAGGCTGCAATCATACTTTCTTCCCTTCCTATGGATAAGCAAGCTGAGGTAGCCTCTAGAATTGCTACTATGGATAGCACGTCACCGGAAGTCATAAAGGAAGTGGAGCGAATTTTAGAGAAGAAGCTATCTTCTATGGTAACCTCCGACTTTGCAACTGCCGGTGGTGTAGAAGCCATAGTAGAAATATTGTTATCGGTGGATAGAGGCACTGAAAAACACATAATGGAATCGTTAGAAATGAAAGATAGCGAGTTAGCCGAGGAAATAAAGAGAAGGATGTTTGTCTTTGAGGATATAGTCACATTGGATAATCGTTCAGTTCAGCGATTCCTCCGTGAAGTGGACAATAACGATCTAGCTTTAGCACTGAAGAGCTCCAGCGAAGAGGTTTCCAGGGTTATTTTCTCAAATATGTCAAAACGACTTCAAGATATGATAAAGGAAGATATGGAGTTTATGGGGCCAGTACGGCTTAGAGATGTAGAAGAAGCTCAGCAGAAGATAGTAAACATAATCAGGAGACTGGAAGATGCCGGTGAAATAGTTGTTTCACGTGGAGGAGGAGATGAAATAATTGTCTAGTATTGTAAAGAACCATAGAGTAATTGTTGACAGTCACAGAAGCGTACTGCTGAGTAGCCAAGCTGTATTTCAACCCAAAAGGCCACAGGAACAGAGGTTACAGTATGATACTGAGGGTTTGAATATAGTAGAGAATGCAAAGAAACAAGCTAAAGATATAATAAATGATGCCCAAAAAGAAGCCGAACGATTAAGGATAAATGCCATGGCTGAAATAGCCGAGGCTCAGGAAAAGGCAGAAAAGGAAGGCTATGAACAGGGCTATTTGATAGGATACAAGGAAGGCTATGAACAGGGCTTAAAAGAAGGGCAAGATAAGGGCAAGCTGGAGTATGAGAGCTTGCTAATAGAAGCAGAGCGATTAAAGCAGAAATATTTAGAGGATTATGAGCAACTTTACCAGGTTAGCGAAGAAAATATGGTAATGCTGGCTATCGATATTGCAAAGAAAATTATTGGCGAAGCTGCGGATAAATACCCGGAGACATATTTGGATATAGCTTACAAAGCCTTAAAGATGATACAAGGTCAAAAAACCGTGCATCTAAGGGTAAGTAGCGAGGGCTTCCCTGCTATACGGGATAATAAAAAACTCCTGATGTCCCGTTTGGAAGGCATAGAAGATATAAATATAGTTGAAGATGCTTTTCTGGATAAAGGGAGCTGCATAATAGATACTGGAAACGGGGTTATAGACGCAAGTGTAGAAACCCAAATGGAGGCTATTGAATCCGCTCTCATTGAGATTATGCATAGCACTTAACAGCAACAGAGGTGAGGCTTTGTAATGGAACCTATTACATTTTATAAATATCGACAGGCATTAAATAGTATAGATAGCATCTCCTATACTGGAGAAGTAACACAGGTTATAGGGTTAACCATAGAATCACGAGGTCCTTCAGTACAGCTAGGGGAGGTCTGTCTGCTACACAATTATAAAAGAACCCATACCATTAAAGCTGAAGTAGTGGGATTTAAGGAGGATAGGGTCTTGCTGATGCCTTTAGGGCAACTAGAGGGAATAGGTCCCGGAAGCCTTGTAGAAGCCACTCACGACACACTCAAGGTGCCGGTAGGTGATGCCTTAACGGGTAGGATTTTGGATGGATTGGGAGAACCCATGGATGGTAAAGGGCCTTTAACAGATCACATTTGGGTGCCTGCTGATAATTCTCCTCCCAATCCACTGGACAGGAAACGGATATCTAAACCTTTGACCCTAGGGATTAAGGCTATTGATGGATTATTGACCTGTGGTAGAGGGCAAAGGCTTGGCATTTTTGCTGGAAGTGGTGTTGGGAAGAGTACCCTATTGGGTATGATTGCCAGAAATACTGAAGCTGATATAAATGTCATCGCATTGATAGGAGAACGAGGCAGAGAAGTTAAGGAGTTTTTGGAAAAGGATTTGGGGGAAGAAGGTTTAAAACGTTCAGTGTTAGTGGTGGCTACATCAGATCAGCCTGCTTTGGTAAGGGTAAAAGCCCCATTAGTTGCTACTGCTATCGCAGAATACTTTAGGGAGAGAGGATATAACACCTTATTGATGATGGATTCCATAACCAGATTTGCTATGGCTCAGAGAGAAATTGGTTTGGCCATTGGAGAACCTCCAGTGGCAAGGGGGTATACCCCATCGGTTCTTGCTATACTGCCCAGACTTTTGGAGCGCTCAGGCAACTCTGCCAAAGGTTCCATCACAGGCCTCTATACTGTATTGGTTGATGGTGATGATTTTAATGAGCCTATAAGCGATGCAGTGAGAGGTATACTGGATGGACATATAGTATTGTCTAGGGATCTAGCCAATAGCAACCACTATCCAGCTATAGATGTACTGAGCAGTGTAAGTCGGGTTATGCCAGATTTAATAACGAATGATCACCTTCAAAGAGCTGGTAGAATTAAGACTCTTATATCAGCTTATAGGGAATCCCAAGATCTTATTAACATAGGTGCTTACAGTCCGGGAAGCAATCCCACTATTGACGAGGCTATAGAGAAGATGCCTATGATAACGGATTTTTTGCATCAAGCTGTTGGTGAGAATTATGATATGGTGGCCACCTTAGAATGGATGGCGGGGATAGTTTAATGAGTATAAAAGGGTTTAGGTTTAGTTTAGAAACTTCTCTTAAGGTTAAGAAGATACATAAGTCCCAGTTAGAGGCTCGTTTAGCTGACGTAGTCAGACAATTAAATGCTCAAAAGGAAATATTAGAAGGTTTGAAAGAACATGAGTCACGGTTTACTTCACGGTTAGAAACTCAAATTGCGAAAGGGATAAATGCAAAAGAGCTTCAACAGAAAAGCTCTTATTTGAAAGTATTGGTTGAAAAAATAGACTTTCAGATCTTGGAATGTGACAGGTTGGAGGGTATATGTCGTGATCTGCAAAAGTCACTGATTAGTATTATGAATGAGATTGATGTTATGGAAGAACTTAAAGATAAAAAACTCAAAGAATACCTAAAAGAGATTGAAAAAGGCGAAGAAAGAAGTTTAGAAGAGAGAATAAATTATAGATTCTCTGTACAGGGTGGGTTGCGATATGGCTAAAAAAAAAGGTAATGGCGTACTAGCCTGGATTATGATAATAGTTTTCCTCCTGATATCCGGATCTTTGATTATCTTCTTTAATATAGGAGGAATAAGGGATATAGCATTTTCACTCATAAATAAAAGGGTCGGTCAAGAAGCCAACACATCATTGTCCGCTGAAGAAATTCAGATTGAAAAGGAAAAGGAATTTATCAATGCGGAAAAAGCAAAGCTGTCAGCACTAAGGACTGATTTGGAAAATTTTAAAGCTCAATTGGAAAATCGCGGAAGAGAGCTAGATGAAAAGGAAGAACAACTGGCATTGAAGGAACAGGAGGTTGAACAACTAATGGACAAGCTCTCTCAGCAATTTCATGATTTAACTGAGGTAGTAAAGATATACGAGAAAATGGATGGGGAAGAAGCAGCAGCTATTCTGTCTGAGATTGAAGACACCGATCAGCTGCTGTTAATAATAAAAAACCTCAACAAGGAAAAATCTGCGGAAATATTGGGTTTAATGGATGCAAAGAAAGCAGCTGACATTCTAAGCAGATTATATTAAAGAGCTTATTTGGAAAGGAGGTGAGAGAATGCTAGGCAGTGCACAGCTTTTAACTATTAAATCGTCAGTCGAGCCAAAATGTGACAGAGCATCTAATGACGGCATTACCCAATCAAAAGATAGCTTTCAAAAGGTTTTGAAAGATGTTAAAGACTCAATACTTCCAAAACCAGAAAGTTCATTGGAAGAAGGTAAAGAGCATATTCATTCAAATGATGAAGATGAGGGCAATATAAATCAGACCTTCTATCAAATGGGCTTCCATTGGGTAAGCAATGTACCGCATCATGTTCTACAAAATGATTCTGCCTTAGATGGAGGAGAAATTGACTTAGACCATAGTGTTGATGGGCTAAATTTCAGCGATGAACAAGGGCATCAGCTCTTAGACCATGATCTTAATATAGATTTACTTCAGACTGTTTTAATTGAAGAGGAATCTCTTCTTCAGGATTATCAGGTCATCGATTCACTATCAGAAAGACCCGGAGACTTAGTTGGACAAATAGAGAATTATTATGAAAATGGGCTTGATGATTCTCTATATAATGAACTTGATGTTTACCCTGAGAAATCCATAGACGACATAAGCCATAATCTCTTTGTTGAAAGCTCAAACAACGTGAATAGGTTGGAATATGGGTTCAGGATACCTATAGAAGAATTAGATCATCAACGACATATGGTGTATAGGGATCAGACTAATATCCCATATAACAGCGAAGGACAGGTATCAATAAATACATTTGATGATATGAATGTCTCTCAAATAAAGATTCACCAGGGGAAGTCATCTAATGCTGATAACAACGGAACCGAACATTCATTTTCATCTGAAGAAGAAGTTCAAAGCTATGATGGGACTCCGTCAAATGATCTAGTCTTACTTAGTATTGACACAAAGGATGTGCACCTTGATATTTCAAAGATATTGAATAGGCAGGATCCCGTACATCAAATTCATGTAATAGAGGATTTAGCAAATAGGACAGCAAATGCTCTAAGAGGAAATACTACCGAGCTAGAATTGCAAATAAAGCCTGAACACCTAGGTAAACTTGTTGTAAAACTAATGCTGGACAATGGATCATTAACGGGCAACATCTACGCCGAGAGTGAACTAGTCAAAGACCTATTGCATAGCAATCTGGATAATCTGAAGGACGCCTTAAAGCATCTGGGTTTTTCTTTCACAACCTTGGATGTGGATGTGGGGAGTCAACCCAATCAGCAAAGCTTTCATCATTCACAACGGATCAAGCCAAAATATGGGCGCATAATTTCTTCTAAGGTTCTTATGGAAATCCAATCTGGTATGAATACGTCTAGTGACACTCCGATTACACAAGAATCCTTGGTTAGAATCAATTGTTTAGCATGAGGAGGTGAAACAATGCGTGTACAAGAGAACTACTATGTTGATCAATACAATAAGATCGAAAGGGGTGCAAATAACCAACTTGGTAAGGATGAATTTCTAAAGATTTTGATAGTACAACTTCAAAATCAAGATCCTCTTAACCCGATGGAGGACAAGGATTTCATTGCTCAAATGGCCCAATTTAGTGCTTTAGAGCAAATGCAAAACATGAGCAGAGATTTCCAATCCTTAAAGGCTATGAGTCTTGTGGGTAAGATGGTATACGGAGAACTAAACATCGAAAACTCATCACAGATAGTCCCGGTATTAGGTAGAGTAAGCAGCATAACTTTCTCCGAGGGTAGGATGTACCTACAGGTAGGAAGTTACTCCTTACCTCTAGAGGACTTAATAGCTGTGTATTCAGAAGACGAAGCAAAGCAATTGGAAAATCCAAATGAAACACCGCCCATGGACAATGGAGGTGGTGAATAGGATGAGAATAGATGATATCAAAAGAAACGCTATGATTGTTACAGGTAAACATATAGAAGGGCCTTATACCAAAGGAATAAGCTCCAACAGAGTAGACCAGGCTAAGGAAGGCGTGAAAAACAATCAGGGTTTTAGGGAGATCTTAAAGGCATCAATAGAAAGCACCAAGGACATAAAGTTTAGTAAGCACGCAGCTCGTCGGATGCAGGAGCGCAACATCAAGTTGTCCAATGTTCAACTTTATAAGATGGAGAATGCATTGGAGAAAGCACAGATAAAAGGTGCAAAGGATTCCCTGCTTTTGATGGGAAATACAGCTTTTATAGTCAATGTGCCTTCCAGAACTATAGTAACTGCAATTGATAATGTCGATACCCAAGATAATGTTTTTACAAATATTGATAGTGCGATAATAATCTAGCTGGACCTTTTTAGGAAGCTATTTGTCCCGGATTGACAGAAGGGGCAATAATCGCACAAAACTAAGGAGGTTAAATTATGTTACGTTCTATGTTTTCAGGAGTTTCAGGGCTTAGAACTCATCAGACAAAGATGGACGTTATCGGTAATAATATAGCCAATGTAAATACCGTTGGCTTTAAGGCAAGCAGGGTTACTTTCCAAGAGATCTATAACCAAACCCTAAAAGCTGCCTCTGCTCCAACCTCTGCAACCGGGCGTGGAGGTATCAATGCCCATCAAGTTGGACTGGGGGTATCTGTTGCATCCATAGATGTACTTCATACCCAAGGTGGAGCTCAAAGAACTGACAAGGCTACAGATCTTTCCTTGGAGGGAGATGGCTTCTTCATACTTGCAGATGGGATGAACAGATACTATACCCGTGCAGGTAATTTTGATATAGATCCACAGGGGTTTTTAGTATCTTCCAACGGATTTAAAGTCCAGGGTTGGACAAACAAGGATGCCAATGGTAATGTTATCACCACAGGAAGTACTAATGAGATTAACTTGGCAAACCTAGCTATGTCGCCTGAAGCTACATCGTGGATAAAATTTGAGGGCAACATTGATAGTGGACTGGGTATAGACGGTACCATAGAATACACCACAAATATCATTGATTCTCTAGGAGAGGAGCACAGTATAAAGCTCACCTTTTCCAGGGTTACAAGAAACGAACCGGATCCCGATGATCCTCTCAATACAATTACTGTTATAGAACCCAATCAGTGGCATCTTGTTATTGAACCGGCCAATGCTAATGGAAAGATCACAAATACGCCATTGTACGATACAAGGGATATAGTCAATTTTCCCGATGCACAGCCTATTCAATTTGACAAGAACGGCAGATTGATTTCTCATAGCCAAG
>JAWLDD010000088.1:0-8801 GCA_041686815.1 Candidatus Atribacteria bacterium
CAGTTATCATATCCTTCGTATTAACGTTGGCTCTAGGCGTTGCCATTATCCCTATGTTACGGAGGTTGAAGCTGGGACAGAATATCAGGGATGATGGACCCAAATCCCATTTCTCCAAGGCAGGAACCCCGACCATGGGAGGAATAATGTTTGTCATCCCCATTGTACTGGTTTCCTTGGCATTGTCTGCTAGAAGCTATGACTTCGTTATAGCTGCAGTGCTATCCACCTTAGGCTTTGGTGTAATAGGATTTATAGATGATTTCATTGGAACTTACATGAAGCGATCCCTTGGACTTCGTGCATATCAAAAGATTTTAGGCCAGATTATAATAGCTGTCCTCTTTGCATTTTTTGCGTATCGCAGTTGCGGAAGCACCATCTATATTCCCTTCACCAATATGGAATGGGATTTAGGTTATTTCTATATACCCATAATAGCCTTTATAATGGTGGGCACGGTAAACAGCGTAAACCTAACCGACGGATTGGATGGCTTAGCATCAGGGGTAACAGTGATTGTGGCAACCACCATGAGCATTATTGCAGCATTTGCCGCTCATGCCATGCAGGAGGATGGCCTTATCTATATAGCTGATAACTACAAAAACCTAGCTGTATTTTCAGCAGCCATGACCGGAGCATGCCTTGGATTTTTAAGGTTCAACGCTCATCCCGCCAAGGTTTTTATGGGAGATACCGGTTCAATGGCTTTGGGCGGTGGAGTAGTGGCAGTCATGGTATTGTTAAAGCTGCCGCTATTATTACCCATAATTGGAGGAATCTATATGGCTGAATCCCTGTCGGTCATTCTACAGGTGATATCCTTTAAGACCAGGGGAAAACGAATATTTAGGATGAGTCCCCTTCATCATCATTTTGAGCTGGGAGGCATGCCTGAGACCAGGGTTGTAGCCATGTTTATGATTGCAACCGCTTTGTTATGTTTAATTGGTTTGTTGGCAGTGTAGAGAGAGGGAATAACTATGGAATTAGCAAATAAAAGGATTTTAGTTGTTGGCTTGGCCCGCAGTGGCATGGCAGCAGCTAAAGTCTTAAGACAACTAGGGGCTATAGTAATAGCCAATGATATAAAGGATAGATCACAGCTGGATGAGGTATACACGGAGCTGGATCCAATAGGGGTTGAGTGGGCTTTGGGCAAGACTCCCGATGGCTATCTGGAGCAGGTGGATTTGGTAGTCATTAGCCCAGGTATTCCCATAGATACTCCTTTCATCAAGAAAGCTACCCAAATGGGCATTGAAGTCATTAGCGAAGTGGAACTGGCCTATAGACTTTGTAAAGCTCCAATAGTTGCCATTACAGGTACCAACGGAAAGACAACCACCACAGCACTGGTGGGGGAGATATTCAAGGCCTCCCAAAGAGAAACCCATGTTGTAGGCAATATCGGCATTCCTTTCGTTGGTATTGCAACTCACACCGATGAGTCCCATGTGGTAGTGGCAGAGATTAGCAGCTTTCAGCTGGAGGCTATGCCTACTTTTCATCCCAGGATAGCTGCTATACTCAATATCACAGAAGACCACCTAAACAGACATAAGTCCATGGAAAACTATATAAACTTAAAAGCTGGCATTTTTAAAAACTCAACGCAGTCCGATTGGGTGGTCTTGAATGCTGATGATATCTTAAGTGCCAGTTTGGCAGACAGAACCAGAGCCAGGACCTTGTTCTTTAGCAGAACGCAAAAACTAGACCAAGGTACATGGGTGGAAGATGATTGGATTGTAATGGATGTTGGTATGGGTATAGAGAAGGTGTGCAAAGTTGATGACATCTTTATCCCCGGGCCACACAACCTGGAGAACGCTTTGGCTGCTACCGCAATAGCCGGTGCTATAGGCGTTTCTGCCCAAGTTATAGCCCAGGTACTAAAGGTTTTTCCGGGAGTAGAGCATCGAATTGAACTGGTTACCACCATTGACGGCATTACCTTTTACAACGATTCAAAGGGAACCAACATAGATGCTGCTTTGAAGGCCATTGAATCCATGACAGCCCCTACGGTGTTGATAGCCGGCGGTTATGATAAAGGGAGCAGTTTCGATGCTTTAATTGACGGGTTTGGTGATACCATCAGCCACTTAGTGGTATTGGGTCAAACAGCGGATAAGATAATTAAGAGTGCACAGGATAAAGGGTTCCAAAATGTTTATAAGGTAGTTACCTTGGAAGATGGGGTTAAAAAAGCTTTCAGCCTTGCGCTACCTAGCGGAAATGTTCTCCTGTCTCCTGCCTGTGCCAGTTGGGATATGTTCAAGGACTTCGAGGAAAGGGGAAGGGTATTCAAAGAGGCTGTAAAGACTCTCAAGGAGGAGAAAAGATGAAAAAAAAGCCCATGGATTACCCCATATTTATCACCACTATTATCTTGGTTTGCTTTGGCATCGTAATGGTATTCAGTTCTAGTTTTTATATGGCTCAGCACAACGAAAAGATCAAAGACAGCTATTATTTTCTAAAGACCCAGTCCAGATGGGCGGTAATCGGACTTATAGCCATGCTTATAATGTCCAACTTCAGCTATTGGAAGCTAAAAAAATATGCCAATCTTATGCTGATTATAAGCATAGGTTTGCTGGTAGGAGTTTTGTTCTTCGGAGTAAATATCAACAATGCCAGGCGTTGGTTTAATATAGCGGGTATCAGTATTCAGCCCTCTGAGATTGCCAAATTCGGACTCATTGTTTATTTGTCTGCCAGCATTTCAAGAAACAAGGACAGAATAAAGAGGCCCATAAAGGGATTTGGCTATTATTTAGCCATTACAGGCCTTATATTCGGATTAATATTTATGCAGCCTAACCTGAGTACTGCGGGCAGCATAGTAATTCTCTCCTTGGTAATACTCTTTGTAGGCGGAGCTAAACTATTGCATTTTGGAGTGCTAGGTGCTGCTGGGGTGGCTCTTATTATGGTGCTGCTTCAAAAGGTTGATCCCTCCGACTATAGGATGAGGCGGTATCTCACATTTTTAGATCCCTGGGCTGATCCTCTGGATGAGGGATTTCAGGTAATCCAATCCCTATATTCACTTGGTTCCGGCGGACTCTTCGGCATGGGGTTAGGTCAGAGCAGGCAAAAGTATCTGTTTTTACCCTACGCTGAGACGGATTTTATATTTGCTATCATAGGTGAGGAGCTGGGATTTGTAGGTGCATCCCTTATCATAGTCCTCTATCTGATCCTCATTTGGAGGGGCATAAAGATCGCTCTTACAGCACCTGATCTTTTTGGATGTCTTTTGGCTTCAGGGATAACCGCTGTAATAGGTATTCAAACCGTTATCAATATTGCCGTTGTTACTTCCTCGATGCCAGCTACAGGACTACCTCTTCCCTTTATTAGCGCAGGAGGATCATCTTTGGCCTTCTTCATGGCCAGTATAGGTGTTTTATTGAATATTTCGAAGTATTGCGAAAACCCTTAGATCATATGGCTGTAACACCTCTTTTTGGAATTGCATATCATGATAAGGGATTAAAAGATTCTTAGAGAGGTGTATGCCATGGCAAAATATATAATAACAGGCGGGAATAAGCTGGAAGGCTCTATCAGGGTAACTGGGGCTAAAAACTCTATCCTGCCAATACTAGCAGCTGCGTTATTGACCACAAAACAGGTAGTGATTCATGACTGTCCAAATCTGGCTGATATAGATAAAGTTCTCGGGATACTGAGATCTGTGGGTTGTAAGGTCTATAGTGAAGGAAGTACGCTGATAGTAGATCCCTCCCAAATAACTACCTGGATAATTCCAGATGAATATGTCAGAGAGATTCGTTCATCAATTATTTTTCTAGGTGCCATGATCGCAAGGGCCGGAAAAGCACGAGTTACATACCCTGGCGGTTGCGAAATAGGACAAAGACCCATTAATCTACACTTGGCTGGACTCAAGAAGCTGGGAATAGAGATAAATGAGTCCTATGGCTATATTGAATGCAATGCATCCAATCTGTCGGGTGCTGACATTCATTTGGATTACCCTAGTGTTGGAGCCACAGAGAACATAATCCTGGCAGCCACCGCAGCTCATGGTTATACCATAATTCGAAACGCAGCAAAAGAACCTGAGATAAGTGACTTACAGGACTTTATAAATGCAATGGGTGGAAAAGTCAGTGGAGCAGGCACCAGCACCATTATAATTGAAGGCAAACAGCCTCTTGGGGGAGCTGAGCACACCATCATTCCCGACCGCATTGTAGCAGGAACCTATTTAACGGCTGCTGCAATAACAGCAGGTGAGATATTGGTGGAAAATGTAGTGCTGGATCATTTACAGCCCATTGTAGCAAAGCTGAGGGAAACAGGCGCAATAATCAAAGCCTCGGGGTCAGCTATTCACATAAAGGGCAAAGAACGACCTCTACCTATATATCATACTACGACTCTACCCTATCCAGGCTTCCCAACGGATTTGCAGGCTCCGCTCATGAGTCTACTGTCCATATCAAGCGGTACTAGTGTAGTGGTCGAGACCATCTTCGAGAACAGGTTTAAGCATGTTCCGGAACTTATGCGTATGGGCGCTAATATCAGAATTGATGGAAAGACCGCAGTTGTTCAAGGGGTGGAAAGGCTCAAAGGAACCACCGTTTCCTCCTGGGATCTCCGAGGAGGTGCAGCACTGGTATTGGCTGGTCTAAGAGCAGAGGGGCAAACTATTGTTGAGAACATTCACCATATAGAACGAGGATATGAATCTTTAGAATGCAGCTTAAGAAGCATTGGTGCTCAGATAGATAGGGTAGAAGATGACTAGCAAATGACAGGTGGCAAAAGACCGGGAATGTTATGGGATTTCCCGGTCTGAGCCCTAAACTCTGGGAGTGGAGTGATCTAATGAAAGACACAAAGACAAAAAGACATAAATTTCTTATCCTATTGCTACTACTGGCAATAACGGGTATTGTTTACATCGGATCCGAGAGTTTTCAGATAAAAAAGATTACCGTTGTAGGAAATGACAACATCTCACAAGAGGATATTATAAAGAGGTCAGGATTGTCCTACAATCAGAATATCTTTAAGCTGGATAAGAAGCTGACCCAAGACAGGATAGAATCCAACCCATATTTGGAAGTGTTATCCATAACCACTAGGTATCCCGATGAAGTAGTGATTAAACTGAAGGAAAAGAAAGCTTCTGCCATCATTCCCTACCTCAATTCATACTTCATCATCGATGAGGAATGTTATATCATGGAGATAGACAATGAACTGGATGATATAGAGTACCCACTGATTCAGGATATGCAGGTAAGGAATTTTGTAGTGGGTAAAAAGTTAACAGCTGCGGAAGAATATCAGGTAAAAGTTTTGTCAAGGATTTTGGAGGCAATAAATCAGCTGGAGCTAGGAAGTCAGATCTCCGAAATAATGATGGGAGATCCAGACAATGTTGAGCTCATATTGACTGATGGCATACGCGTCAGAATAGGACAAGCTATAGAGATAGATAAAAAACTTTTGTGGCTCAGCAGTGAAGAGATAAAGGAAGTTTGCAAAGGTCTTGTGGGGGGTATATTAGACTTAAGCGTCCCTTCCCAACCGGTATTTTATTCTGATGAAAGTTGAGGTGATACTAAATGAAAAGGTCTACCGCAGGGCAATGGGCAGTGACTTTGGTCAGCCTGATTTTGGGACTTATGCTGGCGGCACAGTTTAAAAATGTTCAAAAGATAGGTGGAAATGTATCTAGGCAAAGAACTGAGGAATTAACGGAGTACATCAAAAAGTTGGAGTTTGATAACGAAAGCCTAAGCAACAGAATTAGTGAATATGAGGCAATTATAAGCGATTATGAAAACACGTCCCAGGATGAGACCTTGATAAATGAGCTTACCAAGTCCAAAAGCCAAGCTGGACTGTTGCCTATGGAAGGGCCTGGAGTAGTGGTCACTGTAGACAACCTATATATTGATAGCTGGGACGGGGGACAAATGGTACAAAATGTTCATTATGATGACCTACTGAAGCTGGTTAATGAACTAAATGCTGCCGGAGCAGAGGCTATTGCTATCAATAATGAACGGGTGATATCCACCACTGAGATTCGAAATGCTGGCGATTATATAGTTATCAATACAAACAGACATTCCGTGCCATTTGAAATCAAAGCTATAGGCAATCCGGAAAACCTGGAGGCTGCATTGAAACTTTTAGGCGGAGTAGTGGACAACCTTAGCCAAATCCTGGACATCAGGGTAAGAACGGAACCCAAGATCTCCATTCCCAGATACGAGGGGACCATAAACTATAGATATGCACAGCCCATACAGGAGAAAAAGTCGTGAGGGATATGAATGAAGAAAAAGAAGGAAATTTGGGTATTAACGCTTATTTGTATATTGGCTGGATTCTTTGCTGTAAGGGTTTTTGAAGCTCAACATGAGCTATTGGGGCTTAGCAATATGTTAACTCCCCAATCCTTGGATCAATACTTAGAAGGCAAAACCTTAGCTAGGATAGAGGGATACCTGAAGGATGCCAAGGTTTTGGAGGAGCGCAGGGATACCCTTTTGGAGGAGATCAGGGCATTGGAAGCAATCATAGACCAGCACGAGAAGGATGTGGCTGAAAGGACCGAAAGGGGGGAACAGATCCGTCAACAACTCCAGAGCAGCAGGATGATGGCTGGGATGCTGGACATAGAAGGGCCGGGTGTGGAGATAGTGTTGGATGATCGAAAGAGGGACACTATTCTAGACAGCGATCCGGGTATGATAGGTTACTACATTGTTCACGACAGCGACCTTTTAGAGGTGGTAAACGAGCTTAGGGCAGCGGGAGCAGAGGCAGTATCTATCAACGGCGTGAGAATTACTGGTTCCTCCAGAATAAGCTGTGGTGGTCCCACTATCAATGTAGGTAAGGAACAGAGATTTGCTCCGCCCTTTGTGATTCATGCTATTGGAGACCCAGATGCTTTGGCTTCATATTTCCAGCGAGATGATAGTATATATCAGACACTGATATTCTGGGGGCTGAGGTTTGACATAAAAAAGAAAGATTTGGTTCAAATTCCGCGTTATATCGGTGATATAGATTTCAAATACGCAAAACCTTTAGAGGAGGGTGAGTAGAATGTGGCTTCCTATACTGGGGATAATAATCGGCATTGTATTGGGACTTGTGCTGCCGTTACAGATTCCCACCAATTACGCTTCATATATGTCCATTGCCGTACTTGCTGCCCTGGATTCGGTTTTCGGTGGAATAAGAGCTAGCTTTGAGGACAACTTCCAAACCGACATCTTCATATCAGGTTTTTTTGGTAATGCCTTCTTGGCAGCAGGCCTAGCATATATCGGAGATCGCCTAGATGTTCCCATATATCAGGCAGCAATCTTTGCTTTTGGTATGAGACTGTTCCAAAACTTTGCTGCTCTTCGGAGACACTTCCTAGGCTATTTGCGTAACAGATCCATGGGAAATAATGAAAAATAATTTATAAATATATTCCGTTTTATACACTTTTATGATAACATAATAATGATAACGTAATAAAGTTTATAGGCAATGTATCATTGCCCATTCCGTTAGAATCCAATGTTATGCCAAGGGGCGTATACATAGATAAGTTGGTTTATAGGACAAGCTTATACAGGTCGAGCTATTTTGAATAAGGACTAGGGGAGGAAGGGAAATGTTGGAATTTGATATTGATATGGATCAATTTGCTAATATAAAGGTTATCGGTGTTGGTGGCGGAGGAAATAATGCCATTAACAGGATGATACAGTATGGACTAAAAGGAGTAGAGTTTATTTCAATAAACACCGATAAACAGGCCTTATACTTATCTCAGTCCAATCAGAGAATCCAGATTGGAGAGAAACTGACCAAAGGTCTGGGTGCTGGTGCCAACCCCGAAATTGGTCAAAAAGCTGCTGAGGAAAGCAGAGATGAAATTCAGCACTCATTGGAAGGCGCTGATATGGTCTTTATTACAGCCGGTATGGGCGGTGGAACCGGGACAGGAGCTGCTCCTGTAGTGGCTGGAGTAGCGAAAGAAATGGGTATTCTTACCGTAGGAGTTGTAACAAAGCCCTTCCTCTTTGAAGGACGTCAAAGGATGAATAATGCCGATAGGGGCATTATCGAGTTGAAGGAAAGGGTGGATACCCTGGTAACTATACCAAATGACAGGTTGCTTCAGGTAATAGAAAAACGTACTTCCATGCTGGAGGCTTTTAAAATTGCTGACGACGTGTTAAGGCAAGGTGTTCAGGGTATTTCCGACCTTATAGCGGTACCAGGATTGGTCAACCTAGACTTTGCCGACGTTCGCACCATTATGAAGGAGAAAGGTCTGGCTCATATGGGCATTGGCAAGGGCAGTGGAGACAATAGAGCTGTAGAAGCTGCCAAACAGGCTATACAGAGCCCTCTTCTGGAAACCACAATTGATGGTGCAAAGGGTGTCCTGCTAAATATCACCGGTGGGGACAACTTAGGCCTCTTTGAAGTAAATGAAGCGGCAGAATTGGTAGCCCAGGCAGCTCACCCCGATGCAAACATCATTTTCGGTGCTGTGATTGACGAGAATCTGGAGGACGAGATTCGAATCACTGTTATTGCCACCGGTTTTGAACAACAAAACGTTGCGGCAGCAAGAGGAACGAGAAGGGAAAGAGCCAAGGTGCAAGAACCAACACTAAGGCCGGATTTCGATGAGGACGATCTGGTTATTCCCACCTTTCTCAGACGTAGCAGAAGCTAAAGTGTACGAGTATAATATGATTTAGCCAATTATGACAAACGAC